>JANPNT010000215.1:0-14912 GCA_031427655.1 Burkholderiales bacterium | reverse complement strand
GTTTGAGGCGCACTTGTTGGCGCTGAATCCGCAGATTGCAGCCGATGCGGCTGCCGAAGCTTCAGCCTTGGGAGCGGCGCCAACCGATGTGCCAGTACCAGCCGCGCAACCTGGCAACAACACCGTTTGGTACGTGGTGGGCGCTGTTGTCGTGCTGGTGGCGTTGTATTTTTTCTCACGCTAATTCGCCAATCTGGTCTGTCGATTTTTGAAAGGGCCTCGTCATGGACAGCCTCGATCTGCAAGTACTTTCCCAAGCGCGCGATTGGCACACCGAAGGCCACAAAGTGTGGCTGGTCACCGTGATCGAAACCTGGGGTTCGGCACCACGCCCGCCCGGAGCGCTTTTGGCTTTGCGCGGTGACGGGCTGGTGGTCGGCTCAGTGTCGGGCGGCTGCGTCGAAGACGACTTGATTGACCGCGTGCGCCACGGCGAACGTGTCGATAAACCGTCGCTCATCACCTACGGCGTGAGCAAAGAAGAAGCGGCGCGCTTTGGTTTGCCTTGCGGCGGCAATTTGCGTTTGGTGCAAGAGCCGCTCAGCCGGGTGGATTGGATCGACGAGGTTTTGGCACGCACCGCCAAGCATGAATTGGTGTCGCGCACCCTCAGCCTGACCACCGGCTTGGTCAGCGTACAGGCAGCGTCGCGTGGCGACAAGTTTGAATTCGACGGCACCGAGCTGCGCGCGCTGTTTGGCCCGCGCTGGCGCTTGCTCATCATCGGCGCAGGTCAGTTGTCGCGCGTGCTGGCGAACATGGCGCTGGCGCTGGATTTCGAAGTGATTTGCTGCGACCCGCGAGAGGAATACAACCTGACCTGGGACGTGCCCGGCAGCACCTTCAGCAAGGCCATGCCCGACGATTTGGTGTTGGCGTTGCAGCTCGATCCGCACAGCGCCGTGGTGGCCGTGACGCACGACCCCAAGCTCGATGATTTGGTGCTGCTGGAAGCGCTGAAGTCGCCCGCTTTTTATGTGGGCGCGCTTGGCTCACGCAGCAACACGGCGGTGCGCAAAGAGCGCTTGAAGCTGTTCGATTTATCGGTTGCCGAGATCGACCGCTTGCACGGCCCGATTGGCTTAGACCTTGGCAGTAAAACGCCCGCAGAAATTGCGGTGTCCATCATTGGCGAAATCGTCGCCGTGAAAAACGGCGTCGCATTGACGCAGAAAAAAGAGGGTTCGGCCATGCCTGTCAGCAGTAGCAATGTCAGCAATGCTTGTTTGAGTTCGCGCGCATGAGCACGCTTCAAAGCGGCCGCAGCAAGCGGTTTCATTTGGCGGTGCTCAGCGCCGCCGTTCTCACGGCAACGCAGAGCATGGCGCAGGAAGCTTCTAGCCTTGAAACCGTCGTCGTCACCGGCTCGATCAATGAGCGCCGAATTGTCGATGCGCCTTACGCCATCGACGCGGTAGGCAGCGAAGCGCTTCGCGCAGGCGGTGCCATGGTGAACTTGTCAGAAGCGTTAGCACGCGTGCCAGGCCTGTCCATCAACAACCGCAGCAACTATGCGCAAGACCTGCAAATCAGCTCGCGCGGCTTCGGCGCGCGTTCGGGCTTTGGCGTGCGCGGCTTGCGGCTTTACACCGACGGCATTCCCGCCAGCATGCCCGACGGCCAGGGCCAAGTCACTCACTTCGACCTGGCCGGAGCCAAGCGCGTGGAGGTGCTGCGCGGCCCGTTTTCAGTGCTTTACGGCAACAGCTCGGGCGGTGTGATTGCGCTGTTCAGCAGCGTGCCCACAGAGCCCCGATACAACGTCGATGTGGACGGCGGCAGCTTTGGCCTGAAGCAAGTGCGCTTGGGCGTGCAGGCGCCACTGGGCGAAGCGCTGGACATCAAAGCGCAGGTTTCGAAATTTGAGATCACCGGCTTTCGCCCGCACTCGCAAGCGCAG
This sequence comes from Burkholderiales bacterium, assembly GCA_031427655.1. Taxonomy (GTDB): domain Bacteria; phylum Pseudomonadota; class Gammaproteobacteria; order Burkholderiales; family Burkholderiaceae_C; genus JANYJJ01. Next base: position 13,012 of record JANPNT010000215.1, on the reverse strand, counting down.
CGCACTCTGGGCAATCTGCGCTTGGGTTGGCACAACGACACTGACCGCGTCACCGTGTTGGCCAGCGACATCACGCAAGTGGCGAACGACCCGCTGGGTTTGACACGTGCGCAAATTGACGCCGATCCGCGCCAGACCACTTCGGTGGCCGAGCAATTCAACACCCGCAAAACCGCCCGCCAAAGTCAAGTGGGCGCGCGCTGGCAACATGCGTTTGGCGAGCAGTCGGCGCTGCGCGAAAGTGCCGTTAGCGTTTACGGCGGATCGCGTGGCGTCACAGGGTGGCAAGCCATTCCCGCGGCCACACAAACGCCGCCCAAAAGTGGCGGTGGCGTGGTCGACTTCGACCGCGAATACCACGGCCTGGACGCGCGCTTGACCTTCCAATTCGGGAGCGTTGACTTGGTGGTGGGTGCGGCCACGGAGCAGCAAACCGACGAACGCCGAGGCTTCGAGAACTTCACTGGCACTGGCACCTCGCAGGTGCTGGGGGTGACCGGCAAGCAACGCCGCGACGAGACCAACCTGGTCGAAACACGCGACGTGTTTGCGCAGGCAGAAGCCAAACTCACTGATACCTTCAGCGCCACCGGCGGCGTGCGCACTGGCAACGTGCGCTTCACCGCCACCGACCGCTACTTGAGCAACGGCGACGATTCTGGCGCGCTGAAATTCAGCTACACCAACCCGGTGATCGGCCTGCGCTGGAAGCTGCAACCAGGCTTGTCTTTGCACGTGAGTGCAGGGCGCGGTTTTGAGTCGCCCACGCTGAACGAATTGGCTTATCGGCCCGACGGCGCTGCTGGTTTCAACACCACCTTGCTGCCGCAGACCAGTCAGCAATTGGAAGCCGGCGTGCGCTGGAACACCGGTGAGGTGAACCTTGACGCGACCGTATTCCATGCCAAAACCGAGAATGAAATCGGGGTGCTGACCAACAGCGGCGGACGCAGCAGTTTTCAAAACGTAGGCCGCACACAGCGTCAAGGCTTGGAGTTGGGCGTGGGTTGGCAGGTGTTCAAAAGCCTGCGCTGGCAGTTGGCACTGACCGCACTCGACGCCACTTACAGCGACAACTTTCTGACTTGTGCCGTCACATCACCACCAACGCCGTGCCTCAAGCCAACGGTGGCCGTGCCCAGCGGCAACCGCATTGCAGGCACGGTGGCCAAAAGCGCTTTCAGCGAGCTGGCGTGGCAGCCTTGGGCCGGTCAGCCCACCACGTTTGCCCTGGAAGTGCGTGCGCAAGGCGGCATGCCGGTCAACGACGTGAACAGCGACTTTGCGGGTGGATTTATTGAAGCCAGTTTGCGCGCATCGCATGCCTGGCTATTCGGTCAAAGCGCCGGGGCAAACAGAAAGCTGGAGCTGCTCGCTCGGGTTGACAACGTAAACAACCGCGCCCACGTGGGCAGCGTCATCGTCAACGACGGCAATGCGCGATTCTTTGAACCTGCGGCACCACGCAGCGCCTTGCTGAGCTTGCGCTACAGCGCGGGGTTCTGATGCCTTAAGTCAGACTTTTGCTGACTTGGATTTGTGTGTTCGCTGCGATGGTCGACTCTGCCACTCACGCGCCTGACCGACCTTTCCTTCTCACCTCCAGTGCGGCGGCCGAAGAAGACGACGACGGCGTCTGGGCGGTTGAGTCGTGGTGGCAGCGCAGCAAGGCTCAAACAGGCTTGAGCGTTGCTGCGCAGTACGGTTTCAACCCGACGACGTCCGTTTAGCTTGAGCGCTGGCGCGTGCAAGACCGCGCTTCGGGCGACAAGGCGCATGCGGTCGAGATAGAACTCAAACACCTCTTCAACGGCATCGGCCGCGACGGTTGGGGCTGCGGCCTCGACGTGGCGGTCGGAGCAACCACCGTTGACGAAGCTGGCTGGCGTACACAGCGCCTCAGCATCAAGCTTCCCTGCACCTTGGCACTGCGCGAAGGCGATGCCATGCTGCACATCAATGCGGGCCTGCAAAAGCTGCGCGATGAGCGCCGAGAATGGGTTGCGTCCACCGCGTTTGAACACAAGCCCGACACCCTCACCAAGCTCTTTGTCGAACTGGGCCGCGAAGACCGCAGCACCTTGCTGCACGGTGGCGTGCGCCACTGGTTGAAGCGCGACAAACTCGCCGTGGACCTCAGCGTGCAGCAGCTGCGCAGCGGCGCTAGCTCAGAGCGCGGCGTGGTGATCGGCTTTGGGTGGTACGACCTGTAAAAACCGGTGCCAGGTTAGAGCTGTCCGCGAAACACCTCGCCCATGTCCACGCGCGCTTTCAAGCGGGCGCACAGCATGAAAGTGCCGACGAATTTGCGCTGTAAAAACAGCATGTCGGGCGGTGGGGTTTGCGCAAAGCCTTCGCCAAAAAACTGCGCTTGGCCCTGCTCGAAACCGCGTTTAAAAAGCGACGACGCACCGAAGTCGTAGGGCCCGTTGTGTCGCAGCGGTTCACCGGCCATCAGCATCATCTCGACCACTCCCCGGGTTTGCGACGGCGGGTCGTTCGCGCCGATGAAGCCTGCGCTTTTTGCGGCTTGCAAAATACCGGCGGCGTCGTTGTCGCGCTGAGCGCGTGCCAGTGCGCGGATGTGCTCAGCGCGCTCGGGTGCCACCGTTTGGGTGGCCCCAAAATCAAGCAGCGCAATGCGGCCGGTGTTGGCGTCGAACAGGTAGTTGCCGAAGTTGGGGTCGGTTTGCACCAAGCCCATCTCGAACAGCTCACGCACCGCCAAACGGCACAACGCGGCGCAGGCGCGGTCGCGGTGTGACTGGGTGGTGTAGACCATCTTGTCGATGGCCACGCCGCGCATGAATTCAGTGGCCAAGATGTGACCGGTGCAATGCGCTTCCACCACATCAGGCACCACCAAAACGGGGTCGTCACCGAGCATTGTTTTGTAGCTTTGCATCGCGCGGGCTTCGGCGCGGTAGTCGGTTTCGGCGTGCAACTGCTCGCGAATTCGATCAAAGAGCGGCGTCGGATCGGGTGCGCCTTTGGGAATGAAGCCGGGGATGCGTGTGAGCAACACCAAGTTGGCCACGTCGCTGTCGATGCTGGTTTTCACACCGGGGTATTGAATTTTCAGTGCCAGCACACGGCCCTCATGCGTTTCAACTTTGTGCACTTGGCCGATGGACGCCGCAGCAATTGGTTGCTCGCTGAAGCTGCGAAACCGCTGCTTCCACTTCGCACCGTATTCACGCTTCAGCACCTGTGCCAACTGCTCAGCAGGCATCACGTGCGCTTGGTCGCGAAGGCCCGCCAGCATCTCGGCAAACAGGGGCGGCAGCACGCCTTGGCCGTCCATGGACATCAACTGCCCCAGCTTCAACACCGCGCCGCGCATTTGCGACATGCGCTCGGCCAAGCGCTTGGCATTGCCGGGCGTGAGCATGAGCTGCCCGACTTGGCTCAGGTCAGGCCGCTCACCGCGTGCCAAGCGCGCGATCCCTTCAGCCGCTGCGCCCGCCGCCATCTCAGACACCGCGCGGCCGAAGTGCAAAAAGCGGCGTGTGCGGCCTTCGGGGACGGCAGCGGCGCGGAGGTTTTTGGGTGGGGTTGGTGACATGCAGTGGGTTTGGGTCGGTGCCTGAACCGCATCGTAAGGCACGCACCGCGCAATCGAGGCGGATGCCACCCCAAGTCACTGTCAGTCGGGACCAAGTCTGTCAGACCCTATCGACCCTAAGCCAATTGCCCGGCCCACTTTTCGATCAAGCCCCTACCACCTTCAAAGTGCATCCCATCTTCCTTCCCAAACGCGGCGCCCCAGTACCAACCATGCCGGTTGAAGACGGGGGCGATGAGGGTCAGGCCGTATTGCACTTTGCCGTCGCCGTAAGCGTCCAGCACGCCGTTCAAGGTGAGGTCAATGGCGGTGCCGAAGGAGTGGTTGGAGATGGCGCTGCTGGAGCCGCGCTGTAGGCGACAGCAGAACATGCCGGCCGTGCCCAAGGCGCTGTACACGTTGGGGTGAGCCGCCGCAATTTCACTCATGACGGCTTTGAGGCTGAGAACGGCGGGCAGCAGCCCCGTCACTCGAAAAGGGCCGACGGTGTCGAGCACCAGGTTGCGGCGCAGCTTGGGGTTGGTGGGCGTTTGGCACAGCGACGAGTAACCCATCGCGGCCAAGGGTTGGCCAAACTTTTGCAGCATGAAAACATTGCCCGCCGAGACCAAGCCCGCGTTGATGGTGACGGCTGCGGGCAGCGGCACGGGCCGCGTGACCGAACTCGCACCAGCTTCATCGGGCGAGGGCAGGCTGCTGGAGCTGCCGGTGTACGACGCGGACAAATGGCGCCAGGTGGTGCCGCCCGGGTCGACCTTGCCGTCGGGCGTTCGCATGAAGGCGGCTTGGAACGCCACGATGGCGGCGAGTGTGCTGGCATCGCAGACACCGGTGGCTGCGGTCAAGTCGGTCTGACCGCGTGCAAGCAACACTTGTTGAACCAACAAGACGTCGGGTTGGCGATTCACACCGCCGCGACCGACAGAGGCCGAAATGTTGGATGCAGGCATGGCGGTCTCCTTGGTCTTTTGAGGCGGTGGGACGGGTCAGATTTGGATTTGCGGCGAAATGTATTCCCGGCTTGCACGCCCCGCCACCCCTAGAAAACTGAGTCCTTCAAAACACGCTGAAGCTCAAGCCCCAAATCAGCGTTGGCCGCAAAAGTGGCAGCGTGGTGGTACTTGGTTTGCAGGGCCGGTTTGGCCCACACCTCGTTGTGTTTGCTTCGGTAGTTGAACCACAGCCGTGGCTGCGCACCGCCGTTTTGAATGATGCGGGCAATGGTCACCCGGTCGGGGTGACCGAAGCCCGATCCATTGGTCAACACCAAATAATTGCGGCAACCGATCAGCTCAGCAGCGCCGGACTGAGATTGTTTTGACTGCCCTGCAAGCCCAGGTGTTTTCGGCCGTTGAAACAGAGATCGTCAAAACGCACCCCCAAATGTCCACATCGGCCAAGAGGGGCCGGGCACCGCCGATGTGGTCGGAGTCGATGTGCAACATCAAAAACAAATCGATGCGGCGCTCGGACGGCGGCACATTCAAAATGCGCGCGTTGAGCTGGGTGAAGCTCGCGGTGGTGCCGCCAGTCCACCCGTACGCGCGACGTTGGCGCACCTTGGTGGCCGTACTCGATCCACAACGCGTCGCCTTGCCCTGCGGGCAGCATGATGATGTTGCCGAACGGTGCGCCGCCGGTTACGGGGGAGTGCGCCCAATGCAACCGCAGTGTTGATTTGAATGTCTTCGCACACAGCATTCCCCAGGCTCGCCAGCGCCAAACCGCAGCGAAGCGAAGCACGCCAGTCAACACACCGCACTAGAAACGCCGGGTCTCAGGCACCCCAACCGCCTGCCAAAGCGCGGTACACGCTGACCAAGCTGGTGGCGGCTTGGGTTTGCTACACCGCCAGGCGGTCTTGCGCGGCCAGTAGTACGCGCTCGGCGTCGAGCACGGCGAAGAAGTCGCTCACGCCTGCGGCAAAGCGCGCCCGTGCGATTTGCGCGGCGCGGCTGGCCGCAACAGCGGCGGTGAACAAACTGTCTGTGTGCAATTGCGTGCGGCTGTAGGTGGCCAGCGCGGCTTCGGTGTCTTCCCGCGCGCTTAAAACGACTTTGTCAAATGTGGCTTGAGCCGCATCGATTCGGGCAGCCGCTGCGCCGACTTGAGCTTGGCGTTGGCCGTTGTCGATCAAGCTCCAGAGCACAGACGCACCGAGGTTGAACACGAAGGCGCTGGGCTCCAGCACATCGGCCAAGCGTCCGGCGTTAAGGCCCATGCTTCCAGCCAGGGTAAGTTGGGGGAAGAGCGCACTTTGAGCCACGCGTCATTGCGCTTGGGTGGCCTTCAGTTGCTGTTCGGCGGCGGCGGTGGCGGCCACCAGCGCCTTCGCGCGTTCGGTGTCAAGCGCGGTGCCGCGCCCCACCGTCAAGCCAAACACTGCGTCCAAGCCGCGCGTGACGCGGTCTTTTTGTGCATTTGCGTTTGTGTCATGAGGCCTCAACAATATCGCGGCCAAGGCGGGTGACAGGGTCAGCGAATTGAAGGCCGAAATCACGCTGGAAATCGCAGGAAATGACGCGCGGGTTGATCCCCGGATACTGAGCCCGCACGACAATTTGCGGCGGTGCCACCTCGGGATATTCCGACACCGGCAGCCTGAAAATCGACATCGCGCCGATCATGAAAATGAAGATCGACAGCACCGCCGCGAAGCGCGGCCGGTCGATGAAAAAACGGGAGATGTCCATAGTGCGGGCTCAGGGCTTGGTTGTCGACGAGGCCGCTGCGGAGGGTGTCGGCGCAGCCGCCGCAGAAGCTGCAATAGGCGTGCCTTCAGCGTCCACCTTCAACACCTGCGGCGTCACCGGTGCGCCCGGAAAGGCACGCTGCAAACCGTCCACGATGATGAGTTCACCGGCCTTCACCCCGGTGACGACGCGCATGCCGCCCAAAAGCAGGCCCAGCTTCACCTCGCGAGGTGCCACGATGTTGTTGGCCCCCACCACCATCACCACTTTGCGGGTTTGGTCGGTGTTGATGGCGTGTTCGGGCACCACGGTGGCCGGCGCGGCATCGGCCGCCAACATGCGCACGCGGGCCGACAAACCCGGCGTGAAACGCTGCTGTGCGTTATTGAATACCGCACGCACGCGAATGCTGCCGGTGGCCGCATTCAAACGGTTGTCGATGAAGTCCACTGTGCCTTTGTGCGGCAGGTTTTGGCTCAAGTTTTCTTCGTCAGACAAACCCATCAACACGACGGGCGGCGTGCCCCGGGCGCGTTGCGGCGCTGCCAGTCGCAGAAAAGTCGATTCACTGGCGTCGAAATAGGCATGCACCTTGTCGGTGGACACCAAGGTGCTGAGCACCGGCGCTCCGACGGACACCAGGTTGCCCGCCGCCAAGTTGCTGCGCGACATGCGACCACTGATGGGGGCCAGCACGCGGGTGAAGCTCAACTTCAATTCGGCCGTTTTCAAGGCGGCTTGGCTGGCCGCCAAGTTGGACTGTGCCTTGCATTGCGCTGCGCGGCGCGGAGTTGGTCAATTTCTTGAACCGACACGGCCTGCATGGGCAATAACTTTTCGGCCCGTGCCAGTTCGCTGCCAGCGAGTTCAAGTTGGGTTCGCGTACCGTTCAGCTGGGCCTGAGCGCGCGACACCTCAGACGAAAAAGGGCGCGGGTCGATGCTGAACAACAAGGCCCCTTTGGCCACACGTTGACCTTCTGCGAAATGCACTTGGTTGAGCGTCCCGGCAACGCGCGATCGCAGATCAACAGAGTCGGCAGCTTCCAGGCGCGCCGAGAAATCGTCGAAGGCCTGCACACTGCGCTGGACGACAGGTGCCACTGACACAGAAGGAGGTCCGCCCGGTCCACCGGCCGACTGCGCCGGGCCGCATCCGCTGAGCTGAGTGGCAGCCACCAACGCACAGGCGGCGGCCCAGCCGATGAGTGGGTCACGATGGCGACCATGAGGTGGAAGATGCTGATTTACATCCGATCCTTCAAAAAATCAGATGGCAGCATAGGGTGGGGTACGCAAGCTCTGAGAGTCTTGAACGCACTTTTATGTAGAACAGCAGCGTGCGCGAGGTCAAAGCGCCAAGGCTGCAATGGCACAACTCTACGCAAGTTGGCTGTGGCGCACTGGCCGGCGGGGCCTTGGTGGTCAACCGCATTGGCCTGGTGATGCAGTGGATGTGGGCAGTTGGTGTGGGCCGTTGATATTGGCAGGGGCAGGTGCCGGACTGCTGCCCGAGGTGATGTGCCAAGCCGAGGTGCGGGCTGGCCGTTTTGTGCGCTTGCTGCCGCGGTGACAGGCCAACAGCGTGCCCGCGTGGGTGGTTCTGCCGTCAAAAACACCGCTTGCGCGCACGCGCGCATTTGTGGATCACTTGATGCGGGCGTTGGCAGTCTGAACCTTAAAACACCGCATGTTCCCCGCGCTCGGCACTGGCGGTTCCGCGCACCAAGGATTCGTAGTAGCCGAACAGCGTCTGGGTTCCGGTGGAGGGCGTCGCGTCGGCGTCATAGCGGCCCGTCTCCAGGTTTAAAACCAGCATCGATTCGGTGGCGTAGTAGCGGCCAATGCGCGCCAGCTCGGCTTTGGCTGCCAGGGCAGGAACAACGCGGCCTGCGGTGCTCAACACTTTGATGATGCCGTCAAGCAGCTTCACAGGCACGTGCTTGAAACGGGGAGGGCGACCGAGCAGGGCAAAAAGATGCTCACCCTGTTGCAGGGGCGTGATGGCGTCGCCCGGCCCGCCGATGGGCAAGACGCGGTTGTGCAGCGTGGTGTCATCCAAGCAAGTAGCGAGGTAGCTGCCCAGATCGGCATCGCTGATGGGTTTGCAGGCAGTGAGTTCGCCATTTCCAAATACCAAAAACGCACTGCCCCGCTTGACTCGTTCCACCTGGCCCGAAAGTGACTTGAAAAAGGCCGTCGGGCGCACGATGGAATACGTCAGGCCGCTCGCCCTCAGCTCTGATTCAAACGCCAACTTGGCTTGTTGAAATGCCAGCAAGGGTTTTTGCACGCAAATGGCCGACAGCATCACGACGTGTTTCACACCGGCATTTTTGGCGGCGGCCAACGCGAGGCTGTGCGCTCGGTGGTCGATAGCCCAAGCATCGGCGGGTGCGCCGGTGCGCGATGCCAGACACGACACCATGCTGTCGAAGCGCTCGTCGCGAAAACCAGCCGCCGCCAGCGAGGCGACATCGGTCGCATCGCCCTCGCGCAGCTCGCAGGCAGTGGCGCGCAGCCCTGCGCTGGCGGCGCTTGCCATCGTGCCGGGGCGCACCAAACACACCACCTCGTGACCGCGCGCCACCAAGGCGCTGACGGTTGCGCGACCGATGGTGCCGGTCGCGCCCAAGACGAAAATTCTTTGCGGTGTGATGGACAGCTCAAGCATGGATGTCATGGAAGTGGTGGCTGGCGGTCAAGCCAGTCACAAATCTGGAGCATAAAAGACGCTCGGGCGAGTGGCATGGGATGCTCCCCGCACGAAACGATCCTCACTGCCGTCACCTTCTCGGCCGGGATTGCCGAGCATGGCGCTGTGAACACCTTGGCCCACACCTCGGATCAAGCCGATCTGGCCTTGTACCGCGCCAAACAAGCCGGTCGCAATCGCAGCGTGACGCGACAAGACAACCCCTTGGGCGGGGCTGCCTCGATGCTCAGCGCTGGTCATGCGCAAGGCGATACCCAGCGTGAATTTCGAACCACCGCCGCGCGGGCGCAAGCGCAAACCCACCGCAGTGCTGCCCTCTCCGCCTCGCTTCACGACAAAGAAGTCGAACAAACCGATGCGTCGTCCACATTGACGGGCCCGGCACCCCGCACGCTGTGGCAGGGCTGCGTGGATCTCGTGATGGGCTCCAACCCTAAAACCCGAGAGCACCTTCGCTTGCCGATGTTTGCCTTCGGCTTGCACGTCATTTGGGCGGCGATGGTGCTTTGGTATGCCATGCCTCAACAACACATCAGGGAGTTTGACGGCTTGGTGGTGGTGGTTTACGCGTGCGTTTCCGTGCTGCTGTTTTATTCGCTGATCCGCTCTGGGCTCTCCGCACGCTGGAGCGATCCAGTGTTGGTGCTCCCGCAAATGCTGGTGGCGTGCGCCATTGTGTGTTGCGGGTATGTGGTCGCTCTCATGCTGCGACCTTCGTTGCTCCACTTGCTGTGTGTGATTCAAGTCTTTGGCATGACCAACCTGACGCCACGCTCCAGTCGCATCGCCGGCGGCAGCGCCGTCCTCATGCTGGTTGCGGCGCGGTTGGCCATGCAGTGGCGAGGTCAAGCAAGCCTGCCCACCGAGGTGCTCAACATCGCTTTGAGCCGCTTCATTCTGGTGAGCCTGGCGGAGCTGGCGCATCAGTACAGCGTGGTTCGTGTCAAGGTCCAGTCTGAGCAAAAGTTGCTCGTCGATGCGGTGGAGCGCATGCGTAAGATGGTCATCCGCGATGCCTTGACGGGCCTGTTCAACCGCAAGCACATGCAAGATTTGCTGCGCCAAGAGTGCGAACGCTTCGCGCGCAGTGGTCAAGGCTTTTGCGTGGCGTTGATCGACCTCGACCACCCCAAAAGGGTGAACGATGCTTACGGCCACCAAATGGGCGATGCAGTGTTGGTTGGCGTGGCCCGCGCGGCGCAAGGCGCGCTGCGGGAGAACGATGTGATTTGTCGTTGGGGCGGCGACGAATTTTTGGTGCTCATGCGCGACAACGATCCCGCAAACCAAGGTTTGCAAGCCATGACGCGGCTGCGCCGTCAAGTGACCGAACTCCGCCCAGCGGCCAGCGCCCCAGACTTGAGCGTGACCTTCTCTGCAGGCTTGGCGGTGTCGCAACCCGGCGAAGCCATTGTGCAAATGCTGGAGCGTGCGGACCGGGCGCTGTACACAGCGAAATCCAGCGGGCGCAATCAAGACGCGTTGGCCGAAGCCATCAGCCGGTAAAAGGCATTCAGCGTGTTGTGCAAGGCACGCCGGCGCTGCGACTTCGCCGCCGCCTGGTCAGGTCGTCACGTCGAATGTTCAGTGCTTTCCCAAAAAAATGAGCAGGCTGGCGGATGGTGTGTTTTTCGAGGTGCGATGAATTGTCAAAATCACCGCATGTTCAAAGACTTCACAAGGTTTGACTACACCGTCGCGGCGCAAGGTGCAGACGTGACGCTGCGCGGGCGTTGGGGCGGATCAGGGCCGCCGCTGTTGTTGTTGCACGGCCACCCGCAGACGCACGCCCGGCACCGCCATCCCCGGCACCGCGCGCAACGCTTCAGCGGTCGTTCACTGCCGTGCGGCCACTACATTGCCGAAGAAGCGCCTGAACTTTTGCTGCCCGAGATTTTTGACTTCTTCAAGGAACCCACATGAACTCAAACAACAAAGCACCTCATCGAATCGCCGTGATCGCCGGTGACGGCATCGGCACCGAGGTCATGCCCGAAGGCCTGCGCGTGTTGGAAGCCGCCGCCCGCCGCTTCAACATCGCGCTGCAACTCGACACCTTCGACTTTGCCAATTGCGCTTACTTCGAGCGTCACGGCGACATGATGCCGGCCAACTGGAAAGACCAAATCGGCGGCCACGAGGCCATCTTTTTTGGTGCCGTGGGTTGGCCCGCCACCGTGCCCGATCACATCTCGTTGTGGGGTTCGCTGCTGAAGTTTCGGCGTGACTTTGACCAGTACGTGAACCTGCGTCCAGCGCGCTTGATGCCCGGCATCCGCTCGCCACTTGTCAACCGCAAAGGCGAAGCGCTCAAGCCCGGTGAAATCGACATGTGGATCGTGCGCGAGAACACCGAAGGCGAATACAGCAGCATCGGCGGGCGCATGTTTGCGGGCACCGAACGCGAGGTAGTGATTCAAGAAACGGTGATGTCACGTCACGGTGTGGACCGAGTGCTGAAGTTTGCGTTTGAGTTGGCGGCGTCGCGCCCCAGAAGCAAGCTCACCTCAGCCACCAAAAGCAACGGCATTTCCATCACCATGCCGTATTGGGACGAGCGCGTGGCCGAGATGGCCAAGAAGTACCCGACGGTGGCGGTGGACCAATTTCACATCGACATCCTCACCGCGCACTTTGTGCAGCGCCCGCAGCATTTTGACGTAGTGGTGGCCAGCAATTTGTTCGGCGACATCCTGTCTGACCTCGGCCCGGCTTGCACCGGCACCATCGCCATCGCGCCCTCAGCCAACCTCAACCCCACACGCGAATGGCCCAGCTTGTTTGAGCCGGTGCACGGCTCGGCACCCGACATCGCAGGCAAAGGGCTGGCCAACCCGATTGGACAAATTTGGTCGGCCGCGATGATGCTCGACTTCTTGGGCTTTCGCGAAGCGCACGACGCGGTGTTGGCGGCAATTGAAGCGGTGCTGGCCGATGCGCACGCCCCCAAAACGCCCGACTTGGGCGGCACGGCGAATACGCAAGACCTCGGGCGCGCCATCGCTGACAGCCTCTGAACCGGTCGCGCTACGGGTTGATCACGCGCTCCATCTGCTTAGCGCGGATGCTCGGCTCCGCGTTGGCAACTCCAGCCCCGTCAGGCTGAAGCGGCGACTTGACCTTTTTGGGCACCGGCGTGCTGGGCAGCACTGTCAACTCTCGCTCCACCACACGCAGGTCTTGCATGCCTTTGGGGCAGGGCTGATCGGTGTAGATCACCGAACTTGCCTTCTTGCATTTGCGAACACCGCGCACCGTGCCGGCCGCTTGCTCCTCGACCGCCGGGCCGCGTGGTGGCGGGGCCGATGCGGACGGGCTGCCCTCGAAAGTGATGGCAGCAGGCAGTGTCGTGGCGACGGCTGGCTTGCGGCTGGGATCAGGGCCCATGTAGCGCCAGCCCACGGCTGCCACTATCAAAAACAGCGCCAAGCCAAAAACCGTTTTGATCCACATTGCCAGCAAATACCGGAAAAGTCAGTCAGAGGTCGGCGGCTTTAACGGCACAAACGATTCGTCGCCGCGCAAGTAGCGCCATTCGCCCGCAGGCAAATCGCCGAGCATGACGTTGCCAATGCGAACACGCTTCAGGCCAGTCACCTTCAAACCAACCGCTTCGCACATGCGGCGAATTTGGCGCTTCTTGCCTTCTTTCAACACGAAGCGCAGTTGGTCTTCGTTGATCCACTCCACCAGGGCCGGGCGCAGCGCCTCGCCGTCCAACTCCAAGCCATGGTTAAGCAAGGCCAGGTTGGCGTTTGACAAGCCGTCTTCAGGCTTGGCCACACGCACCAAATATTCCTTCTCCATTTCGCTGTCTTCACCAATCAGCTGCTTCGCAATCCGGCCGTCTTGCGTCAGCACCTGAAAGCCAACCGAGTCGATGTCCATGCGGCCCGCAGGCGCAATGCCTCGCAAATGGGTCAGCTAATAGCGCGTACCCGATTGGTCTTCGCGCCACTGGTTGGCAGGCTTGATGAGCACCACCGCAGGCTCGTAGCCGTCCTCGGCTTGGCCGCTCACGTAGCCCACTGGCTTGTTC
>JANPNT010000214.1:0-2012 GCA_031427655.1 Burkholderiales bacterium | reverse complement strand
GAGTGTAGGCAAGCTATCGGGCCTTTCATTCGGTGCAACACGAGCCCTGTATCAGGCTTCTTACAGACAGAAGCAATTCTCGCCGACTTAGGGATTTGCGGCCGGGCCGATCACCGCCACTCTGTAAATCTTTGAATTGATATTTGCTTATGCGCGATTTTGATGAATCCACCCTGTGGCGAGTCAGTGAGTTCGAGCGCGTTCGACTGCGCACCGGGGAAAGCGGCTTCACGCCGTTGTTGGGCTCCACGGTGTTGCCCGAAACCTTGCTGGGCGAATTGCAACATTTGGAACAAGTGGGCCAGGGCAAGGACATGCTGGAAGTCATCACCGCATGTCTGCGCCACCGCGAAGCGGCTTTGTTGTGTGTTCAATGCGAAGGCTTGGTGTGGCCTGTGACGGTGTTTCCTGCCCAAATGCTGTATCACTCGCCGCGCGACTTGGCACAAACCACCGCGACCGGCTTGATGCATGCCAGCTTGCTCAGCATCGAGCCACCCGGGGTTCGCCCGCCCGGCAACGCCCTGCACGAGCGCGTGGCTGCGCCCGAGCACTACCGGCCTTTGCTGCCGCTTCTGTGGCTGCTGGCGCTCGAGGGGCCCCGCGCCGAATTGCTGCGTGAAATATCGGGCACGACCGCTTACCGTGCCATTAAAAATCCGGTCGAAGACGGCCTCAGCCTGAGTGGCGCATTAGGCTCTGCGGCCGAACGGCTGCGCCGCGAAACCGTGCCACTGCGCACGATTGCGCAGTGGCCCGGGATGAACGTCGAGCGCGCCAGTCGGTTGCTGAATGCGCTGTATTTGGCGTCGGCCTTGCTGGCTACCCGAGCCCACCCCGCAGCCCGGCCCGCGCCGAGTGCCGCACGCGGCCTGCGCGACTTGTTCAAGTCTCTGCGTTGAGCATGGTGCCAATGACAAGCATCTGACGCCAAATCCGACGCGCGCAAACTCGCGCTCACCTTCTCACGCGATAGCTTTGGGGCGGCGAAGGCTTCAGTTTGCAAAATGCAGACCCAGTAAACAGTCAAACCAGCAAGCCGATGCTTGGCCACGTGACCAGGAATCAAGCCTGTTTGTCAGATACGAGCGGCAACCTGCTGAGGGTGGGAAGGCAGCCTCGACTATCCTTGGATCAACAATTGCTTCACTGCGGCGCGTATGCATTTGCCCGACATTGACCTAAGCCCGCCTCGACGAAGCACGCTCTGGACCGGAGTTGCGGTGTTCGTAGTCAGCCTTTTAGTTCTGGCCCTCGCAATGAACCGCGTATTAGGGGCTTATGACGAAGGCCTGATGCTTTACGGGGCGTCGCGCGTGCTGCGGGGCGACGTGCCTTATCGCGATTTTTGGTCGATGTACGGGCCCGGCAGTTTTTATTTGCTGGCAGCGTTGTTCCAGGCATTCGGTGAATCGGTGTGGGTGGCGCGCAGCTTCGACACGGTCTGCCGCGCCAGCATCGTGGTGCTGGTGTTCGCGTTGACCCGCGTCGAAGGCGGCTTGCGTGGGGCGCTGTCAACTGCTTTTGTGGCACTCGGGCTGTTGATCATTGCGCCGGGCTATGAGTTTCCGGTCTACCCGGCCGTCGCCTGTGCCCTGCTTGCGCTGTTGTGCTGCAGCCGCGGCCTGACCCCAACACCGCGCTGGCAGCCCTGGGTGGCGGCCGGTTTTGCCGTAGGCTTGGCCGTGAACTTTCGCCACGATTCGGGCGCATATGCAGCACTGGTCTGCCTGTATGTACTGTTCATGTCGCGCCGTGTTCCTGGTCACGGCCCAGCGCAACGCCGTCAGCACCTCGCGGCCGGCGCGGCTGGCTTCGCGCTCGGTATCGGCCCCACGCTGGTTTGGTTGCTGATTGAGGTGCCGCCAGCCGATCTGGTTTACAACCTGGTGCACGTTCCTCTCAAGGTGTACGCGGCGAACCGGCACTTGCCCCTGCCCTCGGTGCCCGCAATGTGGTCCGCGGTGATCGCTCAGCATTCGCCCAAACCGCTGCTGGCCTTGCTGTTTTAC
>JANPNT010000213.1:0-1690 GCA_031427655.1 Burkholderiales bacterium | reverse complement strand
TATGTGTTTTTGGGTGACGGCTGCCTGATGGAAGGCATCAGCCACGAGGTATGCGCACTGGCCGGAGCCTGGCGTTTGAACAAACTGATTGCGCTGTACGACGACAACGGAATTTCCATCGACGGCAAGGTCGCGCCTTGGTTCATTGACGACACACCGAAGCGCTTTGAAGCCTACGGATGGAACGTGATTCGTGCGGTGGAAGGCAACAACGCTGACGCGGTAGACGCTGCGATTGCTGCCGCTAAAAAGTCAGACAAACCGACGCTGATTTGCTGCAAAACCACCATCGGCAAAGGCTCACCGAATCGCGGCGGCACGGCCAAAGCGCACGGCGAGCCCTTGGGCGCGGAGGAGATCAAACTCACCCGCGACGCCATCGGTTGGACGTCTGAGCCCTTTGTGATTCCCGAAGCAGTTTACGAAGCTTGGGACGCACGCCACACCGGCTTGGCAGCCGAGGCCGAATGGGTCAATCGCTTTGAGGCCTACAGCCGCGCGCACCCCGAACAGGCGCTGGAATTTGTGCGCCGCATGGACCACGAGCTGCCGAGAAACTTTGCGCAAGTCGCGGTTGACGCGGCCGTGGCCGCCCACCTGAAAGCCGAAACCGTGGCCAGCCGCAAGGCCAGCCAATTGGCTCTGGAAGCCTTCACCAAAGACCTGCCTGAAATGCTGGGCGGCAGCGCCGACCTGACTGGCTCCAACCTCACCAACACCAGCAGCACGCCGCCGTTGCGCATCGAAGCTGATGGTTCATCCAACGGCGGCCGCCACATCAACTACGGCGTGCGCGAGTTCGGCATGGCGGCCATCATGAACGGCCTGGCCCTGCACGGCGGCTTCATCCCCTACGGCGGCACCTTCCTGACCTTCAGCGACTACAGCCGCAACGCCATCCGCATGGCCGCGCTGATGAAGCTGCGTGTGATTCACGTGTTCACGCACGACAGCATCGGTTTGGGTGAAGACGGCCCCACGCACCAGTCCATCGAGCACGCGGCGTCGCTGCGATTGATCCCCGGCTTGGACGTTTGGCGCCCCGCCGATACGGCTGAAACCGTGGTCGCTTGGGCCTGCGCGCTGGAAAACAAACACCGCCCGAGCGCGCTGTTGTTGTCGCGCCAGAACCTGCCCTACGCGCCCAAGCAAGACCTCGGCGACATTTCGAAAGGCGCTTACGTGCTGGCCGAGCCGAGCGAAGTCGGCCTGAAAAAGAAAGCCCGCGCCGTCATCATCGCCACCGGTTCGGAAGTCGCCTTGGCCTTGCACGCGCAACAACAACTGGCCGCCAAAGGCGTGCCGGTGCGCGTGGTGTCGATGCCGTCCACCAGCGTGTTCGACCGCCAAACCGAAGCCTACAAAAAGTCAGTGTTGCCCAAAGGCATCCCCCGCATCGCCGTGGAAATGGGCGTGACCGCTGGCTGGTGGAAATACGGCTGCGCAGCCGTGGTCGGCATCGACAGCTACGGCGAATCCGCCCCTGCGCCAGTGCTGTTCAAGCACTTCGGCTTCACGGTGGAGAACGTGGTGGCGACGGTGCGCAAGGCTGTGAACAAGGGTTGAGCAAGGGCTGAGCAGGAACGAATTTTTTTTAATCACACGGGAGTCAATTCATGACCATCAAAATTGGTATCAACGGCTTTGGCCGCATCGGGCGCATGGTGTTTCGCGCGGCTTCGCAGAACTT
>JANPNT010000212.1:0-8618 GCA_031427655.1 Burkholderiales bacterium | reverse complement strand
TCGGCGCGGTCGTCGGCTCGCAGCCCTTCGGCGGCGAAGGCCTCAGCGGCACCGGCCCGAAGGCAGGTGGCCCGCACTACCTGTTGCGCTTTTGTGCCGAGCAAACTGTGACCATCAACACAGCGGCGGCGGGCGGCAATGCGGCGCTGTTGGCGGGCTTGCACTCGTGATCGCGCCAGCGGTCACGCCGAGCACCCCACCTACACTCAAACGCATGAAAACAATCGCATTCATCGGAGGCGGCAACATGGCCAGCGCCATCATCGGCGGGCTGCTCAAGAGCGATCGCAGCGTCAACTCGCTCATCGTGGTGGAGCCCTTTGAGGCGCAGCGCAGCAAGCTCAAAGCGGACTTCGGCCTCACCGCATCGGCTGCCGCCGATGAATCGCTCAAGGGTGCCGACGGCGTGGTGTGGGCGGTGAAGCCGCAACTGTTTTCTGCTGCAGCCACGCCCTGCGCCGCGCACGTGAGCCAAGCGCTGCACCTCAGCGTGATGGCCGGTATTCGCAGCGATTCGATTGCGCAGGCCGTGGGCTCGCAGCGCGTGGTGCGCGCCATGCCGAACACACCCGCGCTCATCGGCCAAGGCATCTCGGGCTTGTTTGCGCGCGCAGCTGTCAGCGCCGCTGAACGACTAGAAATTGAAGCGCTGTTGGCACCCACCGGGCAGACGCTGTGGGTACACCAGGAAGCCGACCTGGACGCCGTCACCGCGCTGTCGGGCTCTGGCCCCGCCTATGTTTTTTATTTCATTGAAGCCATGATGCAAGCCGCATCGGACATGGGCCTCAGCGCCGCTCAAGGCAGGCAGTTGGCGCTGGCCACGTTTGCCGGTTCCACCGCGCTTGCGCAAGCCTCCGACGAACCGGCCCAAATTCTGCGAGAGCGCGTCACGTCCAAAGGCGGCACCACGTTTGCAGCGCTGACGGCAATGGAAACGGCGGGTGTTAAAGCGGCAGTGGTGAGTGCGATTCGAGCGGCGCAAAACCGAGCTCGAGAGCTGGGTAACGAGTTTGGCAGCTGACTCCCCACGGGCCTCATCCCCACCAACGCACACACCTTATGCAAAGCAAGCATAAGCAGAAGCGACACAAAACCAGCGCTCGCGCCTACAGTCCGCTCGCGTCCTGATTTGCATGCCAACCCCCATGCGAAAAGCATGACCACCCACTGGAGCCGCGCATGAGCTTTCTGTCCTACGTCACCCCCACGTCCACCAGCCCTTGGAACACCTACCTCTCACAGGTTGACCGCGTGCTGCCCTACCTCGGGCATTTGGCGCATTGGTCTGAAACCCTGAAGCGGCCCAAGCGCGCGCTGATCGTTGATGTGCCCATTGAGATGGACGACGGCAGCGTGGCGCACTTCGAGGGCTACCGCGTGCAGCACAACTTGTCGCGCGGGCCGGGCAAGGGCGGCGTGCGCTACCACCCCGATGTAACGCTGGAAGAGGTGATGGCCCTCAGCGCCTGGATGACGGTGAAGTGCGCAGCGGTGAACCTGCCCTATGGCGGTGCGAAAGGCGGCATTCGCGTTGATCCGAAGAAGTTGTCGCTCAAAGAACTCGAGCGCATGACGCGCCGCTACACCAGCGAAATCGGCATCATCATTGGCCCGCAGCGTGACATCCCCGCGCCTGACGTGAACACCAACGCCCAAATCATGGCCTGGATGATGGACACGTATTCCATGAACACCGGCACCACCGCCACCGGCGTGGTCACTGGCAAACCGTTGCACTTGGGCGGCTCACTCGGTCGTGTGAAGGCCACCGGCCGCGGGGTGTTTGTGACGGGCCGTGAAGCTGCGCGCCGCATCGGTTTGAACCTGAACGGCGCGCGCATTGCGGTGCAAGGCATGGGCAATGTGGGCAGCGCGGCGGCCGAGTTGTTTGTACAAGCCGGGGCCACCTTGGTGGCGGTGCAAGATCACACCGGCACGCTCGTCAACGCAGCAGGGTTCGACATGAGCACCACCATGGCGGTGCTCAAACGCGACGGCGGCATCGGCAACTACAAAGACGCCGAGCGCATCGACAACGAGAGCTTTTGGGACGTGGACTGCGACATCTTGATTCCGGCCGCGCTGGAAGGCCAGATCACCGAAGCGCGCGCCAACCGCATCAAAGCCAAGTTGGTGCTCGAAGGTGCCAACGGCCCGACCTTGCCCCAGGCCGACGACGTGCTCGGCTCACGCGGCATCCTGGTGGTGCCCGACGTGATTTGCAACGCCGGTGGCGTGACGGTGAGCTACTTCGAGTGGGTTCAGGACTTCAGCAGCTTTTTCTGGAGCGAAGACGAGATCAACCTGCGCCTGGACAAGATCATGGTGGATGCGCTGAAGAAGATTTGGGACACCGCCGACCAGTACAAAATTTCGCTGCGCACCGCCACCTTTGCGGTGGCCTGCGAAAGAATTTTGACGGCCCGCGAGGAGCGCGGTTTGTACCCTTGACGCGCTGTTGGCCTCAGGGTGCTGAAGCCGGTGCTGCGGGTGCGGCCACTGGCGGCAACGTCACCGCAGACGGCGACTGCTTCACCGTCACCCCGGGCGTCAGCGAAATGTCGCTGGTCTCGGTGGCCTTGGTCACAAAGTAGCGCGTGTCGCCGAAGCATGAACCGGGCAAGCCGACCTTCTCTTCGTAATGCAAGGTCACGCGCTTGCCCATCAAGGCCGACAGCTCCTTGGCCACGGATTCATCGCGCACGGTGAACAAGAACTTTTCCACCACCGAGCTGCCGGGCGTGGAAACCTGCGCCATTTCACCTTCCCAGGTTTTGCAAATCCAGCCCTTGTCAGACAACTTTTGGATCCAGCCTGCGCGATCGCCGCTGGAGTAACTCCACCGCAGCGCGAGGTAAAAGTAGCCGGCCACCAAAAGGCCCAGAATGAACAGCGGAAGAATGATGCGTTTGAAAATCATGATGAAACTGCGTTGATTTGAGTGGGCCGTATCGTTACACGAAAGGTGACACGAAATCAGCTCCGCATTGAGTTCGCCACCACGCCCGCCAACACCGCCAAACCCAGCCAGTGGTTCAAGCGAAACGCCCGAAAGCATCCCTCGCGCGAGCGGCCTCGTATCAGCGTGAAGTGCCAGCCCGCGACCAGCGCGGCCACCACCAAACCCGCGAAGTACGGCCAGCCCATGCTCAAGTTCATCCCAACCGCCGCCCACACCACCAAGTAGGCCGCGTAAAACAACATCACGCCCGCCACGTCAAAGCGCCCCAACGTAATGGCCGAGGTTTTGATGCCGACTTTCAGATCATCGTCACGGTCGACCATGGCGTATTCGGTGTCGTAGGCCAAGACCCAAAAACCATTACCCAAAAGCAACCACCACGCCGACGCTGGCACTTGGCCTTGCACTGCGGCAAAGGCCATTGGGATGCCAAAGCTGAAGGCCACGCCCAGCACCGCTTGCGGCATCGAAAAAAAGCGTTTCGTGAACGGATAAAAAACAGTCACCGCCAACGCCGCAAAGCTCCATAGCATCGTGGACATGTTGGTGGTCAGCACCAAGGCGAACGCCAGCAGCGCCAACACTGCGCCGAACAGCAGGGCCGATTTAGAACTGATGGCACCGCTGGTTACAGGTCGATTCGCGGTGCGCTTCACGTGCTTGTCCACCTCGCGGTCGGCCACATCGTTCACCGCGCAACCGGCGCTGCGCATCAAGAAAGTGCCCGCTGTGAACACCAATAACAAATGCCAACCCGGAAAGCCGTTCGCCGCGATCCACAGCGCCGCCAAGGTCGGCCACAGCAGCAAGAAGCTGCCGGCCGGTCTGTCCCAGCGAATCAGGTCAAGGTAGAGCGACAGGCGTGAGCGATCAGTTTGCGCTTGCATCGTTGACATGGTTCAAATTGTCGCCTTGCGCAAGGTAAATCGGTCGGCGTCACCACACAACAGACAACTCGGCCATGGCCTTCAACTGAATGTTGCCCCTCAATGTCCCCAAGTAAGCGCGTCTTGCAAGTTGCGCTTGCTTGGCCATCATCGAATCACACTGCTTGACCGTGATGGACTTCTTGGCGACCAAACTGCGGGTCAAGGGAATGGATGGCGATATCTGACAGCCTCAAAGAAGCTTCCGCACAGCGGGCAAGCAAAGCTGGAGAAACGAGTGCTTTGGCAACCGCCTCCGACCAGGAATCAACTCATGGTGCGCCCGGCTGGGATCGAACCAGCAACCCCTGCCTTCGGAGGGCAGTACTCTATCCATTGAGCTACGGACGCAAGCTTTGGAGTGTAGCGGGGCGGTCTGACGCAAGCGTCAGACCTATGTCGAGTCTGACGCGGTGCTGACCCTTATGCCGCTGCGTGGGGTCGAGGCGTGTGCGCCCAAATGAACGGCACTTTATAATTTGTTCCTACCTGCGGCTGCACTCGGCCTGGGGCTTTCAGACGTTGAGGAATTCATGAGCGACCCGCACAGCACAGACGACTACGACGGCCCGCACGAGGGGCCTATCAAAACACCGAAGCAGTTGATTGTGGCGGTGCTTTTTTCTTTCGTGGTGCCCATCATCGGCATCATTTTGTTGGTGATGTACGTAAACAGCGCCACCAAACCGGCCGCTGGCAGCGACGCCTTCAAACCGCAGTCGGTGTTGTCGCGCATTCGACCCGTGGGGGCGGTTCAGGTCAAAGATTCATCAGCCCCCGTGGTGTTGCTGACGGGCGAGCAGGTTTACGCCGTACGCTGCACTGCTTGCCATGCAGCTGGCTTGGCGGGCGCGCCGAAATTTGGTGACACTGCGGCATGGGCCCCACGCCTGGGCCAAGGCTATGACGTGTTGTTGACGCACGCGCTGAAGGGCAAAGGCGCGATGGCGGCGCAGGGTGGCGGCGAGCAGAGCGATCTGGAAATCGGCCGTGCCGTGGTTTACATGACCAACAAAGCGGGCGCTAAATTCCCTGAGCCCAAAGTACCGGAGGCTGCGGCCCCAGTGGGTGCACCGGCGGCAACAGTACCGGCAGCGACGGCGGCACCCGCACCCGCAGCATCAACTCCAAAATCCAGCGCCTTGCCCATGGCAGGTGCGGTGGCTGCCATTGCCGCAGGTGCGGCAGTGAAAGTGGCCCTGGCAGACATGCCCTCAGCAACCGCATCGACTGCGGCTCCCTAGCTTTACACCGCTGTTTGTCAGGCTTGTCACGTGGCCGGCTTGGCAGGCTCACCCAAGCTGGGCAACGAAGCCGCTTGGGCACCGGTTTTGGGCCAAGGCATCGCCGGTTTGACCGCCAGCGTGGTCAAAGGCAAAGGCCTGATGCCCGCCAAAGGTGGGTCGGCCGCTTCAGAAGCCGAGATCAAAGAAGCGGTGACTTACATGGTTAGCTCGGTCAAGTAGGAGCACGTCTCAAAACCAAAAGCCGACCTTGCGTCGGCTTTTTTTTACGTTCGAAAAAATGATCGCTGCATCCAAAAGCGCAATTCTTGCGTAACCCAAGGGGCAGTTTGCGTTCGAGCCGCGATGCACACACCTCGTCCTGCCATGAACTCATCTGGATCCAGCATGAAAACCAAATTCTCCCTCTGCACGGCCGTAGTGGCTGCATTCGCTTTGTCTGCCTGCGCCAACCAGGCGCCGATGATGACGTCGATGTCCAGCCCCATGGCAATTGACAGCGTCACGATGAACGCAGCTTTGCCCGAAGCCGTTCGCGTTCCCGTCGGTCAAAAAATGATGATGACCAGCAAAGGTGTGGGTGAGCTGACCTATGAATGCCGCGCCAAAAAGGACATGGCCGCCGAGTTTGAGTGGGCCTTCGTGGGCCCGGTCGCCAGTTTGATGAATGCCGATGGCAAGGCGGTGGGCAAGTACTACGCAGGCCCCACTTGGGAGGCGGTGGACGGCTCCAAAGTCAGTGGCAAGCAAGTGGCGGTTTCGCCTGCTGCTGCGGGCAACATTCCGCTGCAATTGGTGAAAGCCGACCCGTCGATCGGCGTGGGCGCGATGAATGGCGTCAGCTACATCCAGCGCGTGAACACCAAAGGAGGCGTCGCACCGGCAACGCGGTGCGACGCGAGCATGGTCAGCAAGCGCATGACCGTGCCTTATGAGGCGGACTACGTTTTTTACGGAATGTGAGTTGGCTCAGAAGCTGGCGCTGGCGCCGGCTTCAAGGAGTGCTTGAAGCGCATCGCCAAGCTGTCGAAAGTTGCGTCTTGAGGCACCCACCGGCCGGCGTCCACCGCGTCGGCGGCCCAGCCCATGTCCAGCGTGTGCACCAGCCCCAAACCGAGGTCGGTGTCCAAGAACAAGCGGCCTGATTCATCGAGCCATGCCGATTTCATTTGCGCGGCCAATCCAGTGTGACTGGTGACGCTGGGCGCGCAGCCTTCCACCGGCATCAAACGCCAGACCCAAGGGGCTGCTTCCAGCTCCACGTAAACGCGCTGCGGGCCGTTTTGGAAAAACCATTGGCCCTGCGCGTCGCACAGGTAGTTTCGTTCAATGAACTCGCGCAGCTTGTCGTGTTCGATGCGGCTGCCTTTGACTTGCGGGAAGGGGCCAGCTGCTTGAATGCGGTCGTCGCGCATGTACCAATCGCCGCGCGCGTCCAACGCCAACCAGCCGAAGCAGTCGGGCACGTTGGGCCATTTTTTGAGGGCCGCCTTGACTATGTCATCCATGGGTTTTTTCCAAGGTCGTTGTCTCTTTCATCCAATTCATCACGCGCTCGGGCAGGCCCATCACGTGACTGGGAAACTGGCCGCTGGGAAAACCCACATGCCCGCCGTGCGCCGGTTGCCACAGCGTCACGTGCTGCCCCACGTCGCTGGCTTGCGGCAACGAAGCGCCGGGCACGAAGGGGTCGTTGCGGGCGTTGAGCACCAAAGCTGGGACTCGAATTTGCGCGAGGTGGGGTTGTGCCGAGCCGCGCTTCCAGTAATCGGTGGTGTCTTTGAAGCCATGCAGCGGCGCGGTGAAGACGTTGTCGAACTCGTACAAATTGCGAGCCGCCGTCATCCGTTCGCGGCTGAAGAGGCCGGGGTGTTGCTCGAGTTTGCGCAGCGCCTTAGGCACCATGCTGCGCAAAAACATGCGGGTGTAAACCTGTCGGTTGAAGCCGCGCCCGATGGCATGACCGCCCGCCGCCAAATCGATGGGCGACGACACCGCCGCCACGGCACTCACCATGCGCGCAGCCGACTCACCGGCCTCCTCAGCCCAGCGCAACAGCGCATTGCCGCCCAGCGACACGCCGACCGCGAACATCGGCCCGGTGCTGGTCAACTCATTCCGCGCGCGGCACCGCGAGAGCATCCAGCCAATTTCTTCAAAGTCGCCCGAGTGGTAGGCGCGCGGTGCCCAATTCAACTCGCCCGAGCAGCCGCGAAAGTGCGGCACCACGAAACCCCAACCGTGTTGTCGCGCCCAGTTGGCAAAGGCCTGCGCATAGTGGCTGCCAGACGATCCTTCCAAACCGTGAAACAGCACCAGCAGCGGCGCGTTTGCCTTTACGGTGGCCGCGTTGTGCAGCCAATCGAAGTCGATGAAGTCACCGTCGGGCGTGGTCAAGCGCGTGCGTTCAAAGGTGGGAGCTGGGCCGTGAAACCGCCTGCCGCACAGCGCGGGCCAAATGGTTTGCGCGTTACCGCCCAAGGCACCGGCACCAAACAACCACGGCGGTGAGCGGTAGCCCTTCATGGACGCGCAGGTCTCAATGCAGCACCGATGCGGGTGCCGTGGCCTCTTGCATCTCGCTCGGTGTGCCGGGGCTGGCATGGTGGGCCACCATGCGCCAGCCTTGCACGGCTTTCACGTACACATTGGTGGCAATCACCCAACCCCATCGCGGGCCTTCGTCGGTCATGACCTGGATGCGCTCCAACAAGTTGTGCACGGCGCTGGTGTGGGTGACCACGCGGCGAATTTTTTCGGGGTGCGCATCTATGCGGCCGTTAGAAAACATGCTCTCAAACGACGCACGAATGGCCGCAGCGCCAATCATGCGGGGGCCACCCGGATGCACGCAGGCAATCTCGTCGTCGTCGGCCCACACGGCCATGAGTTTTTCGAGGTCGCCTTGTTGCAGGGCTTCGTAAAACTGGGTCTCGATGTCGTCGGGTGATGCAAGCGTTGCAGCCTGTGGTTTAGGGCTGGCCATGCGCGCTCCTTGAGTTTCACTTCGGTGCTTCTGCAATGCTTGCAGTTGGATCACTCAATTGTAGGCAGCGCCCTTAAACTTCAAGCTTTCTCAATGCCCATGACCTCCACACCACCCCTTGAATGGACCGAACGCAGCCGCGAGTTGTCGCAGCTGCTCGCGCGCGCGGGTTTGGGCGAGCGTGCGGCTTTTGCCACGCTTTACGACAAAACCAGTTCGCATCTGTTCGCGGTGGTTCTGCGTATCAACAGGGACAGAGGCCAGGCGGAAGACGTGCTGCAAGAGGTTTACGTGAACGTGTGGCGCTCGGCCAGCAGTTTTGATGCAGCGCAAAGCCAGCCGCTCACGTGGCTAACGCGCATTGCGCGCAACCGCGCTATTGACAGCTTGCGTCGGGCGCAAACCCAGCCGCAGTTTGAGAATAATTACGCAACCGCAAGTGAAGAGGACAACGACGTGTATGACGACAAGGCAGATGACGCTCCCGGCCCGCTCGA
>JANPNT010000211.1:0-1551 GCA_031427655.1 Burkholderiales bacterium | reverse complement strand
TCAAAAATTCCCTTGCAGCTAATGTAGATCAGTGCGCCGTCTTCTGTGCGCAGTGCCAGCCGGATATCGAGGCTGGCGACGCCGTCAGGGCGCGCCAGCACCCAATCACCGCCACCCGGCAGCAGCTCGCCGGCCAGGCGCGGCCCGCAAAAGCTGCCACCCTTCACGTACATGATGCGGCGGGTGCCGCAAGGCGTGTCGGTCAGTGTCAGCGGTTCGGTGAGATCGGCGCTCAACCGTACGAGGAACTCGGCTTGCAGCGCCTGCATGGCGTGCCTCGCGCGCCTAGTCGCGCGTTGCGTGCGCGGCTACACAGCGCCAGCCCTCGGGGCGCCGTGTCCAGACATCGGTGTAGCGCCCCACCCCATGCTGCTGGTCCGGCTTGCGGTAAGCGGTGCGTCCGTGAACGATCGCGGCATCGCCGAGAACTCTGATGCGCACATCGTTGGCGCTGAAGTCAGATAGAGGAAACGGTCGCGCTACTTGCGCGAGGAAGGCGGCGCGATCCATCAGGCTGCCGTCCAGGTTGGTGTTGACGAAATCTTCATCAAGATGCTGGTCGAACCAGGCGACATCGGCGGTGCTGACGGCACGAATGAAGTGTGTATTGAGGGCATCGAGTGTCTCGACATCGCCGGTTTGATGAGGCTTGACTGAGGCATTAGGCATGGCAGATTCTCCGGTTGAGGCGATGCAAAACTTAGTGCAGCGCGAAGTGCGCCGCGACACACAACCAGCGGCCTCGGTGGCGCGACCAAATGTCGGTGTAACAACCGGTGTGCTCCGTTCCATCCGGCCTGGTGTAGCGGAATCCCGAGTGGATGATGCCCAACTCGCCGATCAGGCGGATGTGGACATTCACCGCCTCGGAGCCGCTGCCGCGTGCCGGTCCGGCCATGCGGTGCAGAAACGCCGCACGATCGACCAGCGTGCCGTCCGGGTTGCTACCCATGAAATCGGCATCCAGGTTGCTGTCGTACCAATTCAAATCAGACTGCAGCGCCGAGCGCACGTAGTTGCGGTTGAGCTCGATGAGCAGGGCGTGGTCATCCTGCCGGGTTGTGATGGCAGTCGCGGCATCCGCTGAAGCGTGGCCAAGGGCAGTAGCTTGCAGAGTAGCTTGCATAAGGGGGCTCCGGTTGCGATAGAGGGGGGTAGCAATGAGAACAACGAAGAGAACGGAGAGAACGGAGAGCGCACTGTACCCATTTTATTGGCCTTGTAAAAGTACCAGTTTGTCACTATTCTATGGTGCCAACCTATTTTTGACAGGAACGACGTGCTATTGCTCAATCTGCGTTCAGGGGCCGGCCCGCTGTACCGGCGCGTTTATCAGGAGATGAAGTCGGCGATCCACGCGGGACGCTTGGCGCCCGGTGCGCGTCTGCCTTCCACGCGCGCCCTGGCCCGTGATCTTGGCCTTTCCAGAAATACCGTGATGCTGGCGTATGAACAACTCACGGCGGAGGGCTACATCGTGAGCCAGGGACGGGCCACAACGGCGGTGGCGTCTGCCGTGCCCTCACGCGCAGCGCCAGCCGCCTTGGCTTC
>JANPNT010000210.1:0-4109 GCA_031427655.1 Burkholderiales bacterium | reverse complement strand
CCAGTCATGCGGGCAAACAAATCGCCGCACCCAAAACGCCCGGAAATAAAACCCACAAGGTGATGGAAGCCGCGCCGGGGCGGTATGTCAAAGCGAAGGCGGTTTGAAGTCGCAGGTCGTATCGCCCCACAACCCCGTTCGGGCTGAGCTTGTCGAAGCCTCGCTGCCGATTCGTGGCACTTCGACAAGCCCAGTACGAACGGGTTATTTGATGTGTTTTAAATCTCAAAAAACACGGTAAGTCCCACAGTCCATTCCCAAACCAGGAACCACCATGACCTCAAAAACTGACATCGTCATCGTCGCCGCCACCCGCACCGCCGTGGGCAAGTTCGGAGGTTCGCTGGCCAAAGTGCCCGCCACCGAACTCGGTGCGGCCGTGATCCAAGAGCTGCTCAAACGCGCCAAGTTGAATGGTGACCAAATCGGCGAAGTCATCATGGGCCAAGTGCTCACTGCCGGTGTGGGCCAAAACCCAGCACGCCAAGCCCTCATCAAGAGCGGTCTGCCCAACGCCGTGCCCGCCATGACCATCAACGTGGTGTGCGGCTCGGGTTTGAAGGCCGTGATGTTGGGCGCGCAAGCCATCCGCGACGGCGACTCAGAAATCGTCATTGCGGGCGGCCAAGAAAGCATGAGCCTGTCGCCCCACGTGCTGCCCAACTCGCGCGACGGCATGCGCATGGGCGACTGGAAACTGGTCGATTCCATGATCGTGGACGGCCTGTGGGACGTCTACAACCAGTACCACATGGGCGTGACCGCCGAGAACGTGGCGAAGAAGTTTGCGGTCAGCCGCGAAGCCCAAGACGCGCTGGCGTTGGGCAGCCAACAAAAGGCCGCCGCCGCGCAAGATGCAGGCAAATTCAAAGATGAAATCGTGCCGTTCAGCATCGCGCAAAAGAAGGGCGACCCGATCGTTTTCGCAGCCGATGAATTCATCAACCGCAAAAGCAATGCCGAGGTGTTGGCCGGTTTGCGCCCCGCCTTCGACAAAACCGGCAGCGTCACCGCCGGCAACGCATCGGGCCTGAACGACGGCGCTGCAGGCGTGGTGCTCATGACCGCCCAGCGCGCCGCGCAACTTGGCTTGCCCGTGCTCGGCCGCATTGCCAGTTACGCCACCAGCGGCCTCGACCCCGCCACCATGGGCATGGGCCCCGTCAACGCCTCGCGCAAGGCGCTGGAGCGCGCAGGCTGGAAGCCCGGCGACCTCGATTTGCTGGAGATCAACGAAGCCTTCGCCGCCCAGGCCTGCGCTGTGAACACCGAAATGGGTTGGGACATTAGCAAGGTGAACGTCAACGGCGGCGCCATCGCCATCGGCCACCCCATCGGCGCGTCAGGCTGCCGAATTTTGGTGACCCTGCTGCATGAGATGCAGCGCCGCGATGCGAAGAAGGGCATTGCCTCGCTGTGCATCGGCGGCGGCATGGGCGTGGCGTTGACGATTGAGCGGTGATGTCTGCAAAGTTGGCTCATACGAGCCAACAGTGAAAGCGGCCTGATTAACCGCGTTCCCGAAACGTTTCCTGCAGCCAAACATTGTTCAGGCGTGACATCCCTGAGCAAGGAAAATTTCAACTCGGCGCGTAATACATCGCGCAGGTTCTGCGTCACGAGGGCATAGGCTTGCGCTGCCACACCGAGTTCGATCAGGTCGCGCCGACTCGCGGCCGTTCGGATCAGCCTTGCGGGCCGAGGCGTTGTGCCATGCGGTTCACCGCTTCGGTCAGTGCTGGTAAATCCTTCTCAATGACCAACCAAACAGCGCCCAGGTCAATGCCCAAGTAGCCATGCACGATCACGTTGCGAAACCCTGCGAGTTCGCGCCAAGGAATCTGCAGCTCGGTGGTTTTGATCTCACTCGACAAACGCTGGCTCGATTCAGCCAAGGTCTGGAGGTTGCGTACAACAGCGTCTTGAACCAAACGCGACGAGTCGAAGCGGGAGCGTTCAGCGTTCGTGTACTCGGCGATGCGGCTCAGGCAGTCACGCATGTGCGCCAACAGCACCCTGTCCGCCTCGGGGCCCGCATTCACAGCGGCACGGCGCCCGCGATGACGCGCTCGCGCGCAGCGCCGGGTGCAAGCCCGCTTCGGTGACAACATCCACGCGACGGCCGAGCAAGTCTTGCGCGTCCAGCAATAAGCCGCCCAAGGCGAGTGCACTGATGCCTGGGGCCAGCGTCACCAGCAGATCAACGTCGCTGGAGTCGGTGGCATTGCTGCCGTCTGCAAGGCTCATCGAGCCAAAGATTCGAACCCCTGTGACGCCGCGCGAACGTGCCAATGCCAGGAGTTCGGCGCGGTGGGTTTCGATCAGAGGATGCATGCTTGGCAGTGTAGCCATCCGGTGCTGATTGGCCGCTCGGCGGCGCGTTCCTCGAATACGGTGTGCGGTTGCCGTATCTCTGCAGCCGCAAGTGGCGGTCTGTGACGGCAAGGGGTGTGACCAAATGGGTGGCGACGAGAGGCGGATTCCCGGCGGCAGGCTTGCGTGCTGCTGCGGTTGAAAGTTCGCTTTTGCAGCAACTCGGACGGTTGGGGCGGCGATGAAAACCCTGACTAACCGCCAAGCCCTCTGGCATTGGCCTATTGATGGATCAGATGCTGCACCGAACTGTCCGCTCGACGCGGATTCCGGATCGCTCGATAAGACTATGCAAAAAAAGCCGCCGCTGTGATCGGTCGATAAACGCCGGGGAGAGGTGTGCAACTTCGATCGTTGTCAGCCCAATCTTCGGCGTCGCGTCAAAACGGCGGGCGCGGTGTGCTGCCCGACGGCAGCAAAGACATCCTGGGCATATGGATAGTCGGCCCTGCAAATCCTCTGTACCCCGCATGAATGCTAGCGATGCGGGGTAAACGAGGTGCACCGAATCCCTCAAGAAGCGTTGTCTAGAGATACTGTTTCTGGGGGATCTCGATGTCCGACACCGCTGATTTCTTCCGCGCCCG
Source organism: Burkholderiales bacterium (assembly GCA_031427655.1). Classification (GTDB taxonomy): domain Bacteria; phylum Pseudomonadota; class Gammaproteobacteria; order Burkholderiales; family Burkholderiaceae_C; genus JANYJJ01. The sequence goes on along the minus strand of JANPNT010000210.1, from coordinate 1,149 downwards.
CCTGGACGAGATGGTCGACATCAAGCACCCGCTGGTGGTGCTGAGCAAACGACTTCCCTGGGGCGCGATTGAACAAGCGTTGGCACCCCACTTCATCCGCAAAGCCCGCCCCGCAGAGAAGACTGCTGTGTCGGATTTGCTCGGCCAACACGACGTCGAATTCGGCGCTGGCGTCAGCCCTGCAGGTCGGCCCCGTCTGGCTATCAGACTGATGGCCAGCCTGCAATACCTGAAGAACGCCTTCAACCTGAGCGACGAAGAATTGGTCGAACGCTGGAGCGAGAACGTTGTGTGGCAATACTTCAGCGGCATGGACTACTACGAGCCCCGCCTGCCGTGTGATGCCACTCAGATCGGCCGCTTTCGGCGTGCCCTGGGTGAAGAGGGCCTGGAGCAACTGCTCAAAGCCACCATCGAGACGGCGGTCGAGCTCAAGGCCATCAAACCCGCCGAGCTGGAACGCGTGATCGTGGACACCACGGTGCAAGAGAAGGCCATGGCCCACCCGGTGGACAGCCGCTTGCTGGAGATCGCGCGCCACAAGGTGGTCAGTGCCGCCAAACGAGTGGGCATCAGCTTGAAGCAAACCTTCGCCGCCGAAGGCCAGACGCTGCGCCGCAAAGCCGGTGGCTATGCGCACGCCAAGCAGTTCAAGCGCTTGAAGAAGGCCGTCAAACGCCAGCGCACCATCCTGGGCGTGGTGATGCGCGAGGTGCAGCGTAAGTTGAGGGCGATGCAGCCGTCTGAGACAACGACACCAACCGCTTCAGGACTGAACGCCTTGGCCACCTCGCTGGAGCGCGCCGAGCGCATCCGCACGCAGAAGCGGTCCGACAAGAACAAGCTGTACGCGCTGCATGCCCCTGAGGTCGAGTGCATCAGCAAAGGCAAGGCACGCAAGCCCTATGAGTTTGGTGTGAAGGTGAGTTTGGTGGTCACACACCTGCGCGGCTTGATGGTGGGCGCGCAAAGTTTCACAGGCAATCCGTATGACGGCCACACCCTGGCGGCCCAGTTGGAGCAGACCACCAACTTGATGCAAGACGTGGGGCGCGCGCCCAAGCAAGTCATCGTGGACTTGGGCTACCGGGGCGTGGACGCAGACAACCCCGGCGTGCAAATCATTCACCGAGGCAAGTACAAGTCGCT
>JANPNT010000209.1:0-9302 GCA_031427655.1 Burkholderiales bacterium | reverse complement strand
GGCATTTTGGTGAACTTCGAAGGCGAAGGCGCGCCCAAAGAACCGCAGCTCTATGACATGGTGCTGCAAGCGGTGGGCCGCGTGCCGAACGGCAAGCGCATCGCCGCCGAAAAAGCCGGCGTGGCGGTGAGCGACGGCGGCTTCATCGCGGTGGACATTCAAATGCGCACCAACGTGCCGCACATCTTCGCCATCGGCGACATCGTTGGCCAACCCATGCTGGCGCACAAGGCGGTGCACGAGGCGCATGTAGCGGCTGAAGTGATTGCTGGTGAGCTGCTGCAAGACGCTGCGCTCAGCAAGGCCGCGTTCAACGCCCGCGTGATTCCGAGCGTGGCCTACACCGACCCCGAAGTGGCTTGGGTCGGCGTGACGGAAGACGAAGCCAGGGCTCAAGGCATGAAAGTGAAAAAGGGTTTGTTCCCCTGGAGTGCTTCAGGCCGCGCCATCGCCAACGGCCGCGATGAAGGTTTCACCAAATTGCTGTTCGATGAAGCCACCCACGCCATCGTCGGAGGCGGCATTGTGGGCACGCATGCGGGCGACATGATTGGTGAAATTGCGCTGGCCATCGAGATGGGCGCTGATGCGGTGGACATCGGTAAAACCATCCATCCGCATCCAACACTGGGCGAGAGCATCGGCTTGGCAGCTGAAGCGTTTGAGGGGGTTTGCACCGACTTGCCGCCGGTCAAACGCTGACAAAACCAAGCGCTCGAAACGAACCTTAAAAAAAGCCCCGCAAGGGGCTTTTTTCTATGGGCCTGAGCACCGCCGTTGTTCAAATTCCAGTTCATGACGATCTCGGCGGTGGTGCCGTTGCGCTGGTCTCGCACCGCATCAAAGTTGTTGCCCACGCCGCCGCGCAAGCGCGCTTCAACGCGCGGTTGAAAAGCCGATTGCCGTGCATCGGCGCTGCGGCGCGCGGCCCGCAAGGCTTCGATGCTGGCGCTGACGCTGCTGCTCTGCTTGATGGCGGTGGCCGCCACTTCTTCGGCGCTGGCGGGCAGTGCCGTTGCCATCTTGCCCACGTCACTGACGGCGGCACTGGGGGCGGCACTGGGGGCGGCACTGGGGGCGGCACTGGGGGCGGCACTGGGGGACGAGCCCACCACGCGTTGGCTTGCTCTGCATCCACACCGCGGCCCACACCGGCTTTCACGCGCGACTGAATCTGCAGCGAGGCGTATTTGTGTACGCGTGGCTTGCGGTGCAAACTTTTACGGATCAACGCGCCCGCTCAGTGTGCTGATGTTGAGTGCAAGCTTGTTCTGCGAGCGCGATGTGGCTCTGCCAAGGCTCAAGTCGAGCCCCTCGGTGACGAAAACCTGGTGATGCGCTGGACCTTGCCTCACCTCACCGCGCTTGCGGCAGTGTGCATGGCACTGCTGGCGAGCCACGCCTCGCTGCGCGCCGCAGACATTGAGAAGATGCAACAAGCGGCCGCGCGTCAGGGGCCCAAAGCGACCGCAGCGGTAAAGGCTTTACAGGCATTGTTGGTGTCGATTGGCAACTCCGACGACGACAGCCGCTTGCAAGCCATCAACCAGTTTTACAACCGGCGCATTCAATTCCGGGATGACGTGGACGTATGGGGTCAGGTCGACTACTGGGCCAGCCCTTTGGAGCTTCTTGAAAAAGGGCAGGGCGATTGTGAAGACTATGTGATCGCCAAATATTTCAGCTTGATCAGCTTGGGCATGCCGAGCAGCAAGTTGCGTTTGGTGTACGTGCGCGCCTTGTTGGGCGGCCCCGGCGGTGATGTTCAAGCGCACATGGTGCTGGCGTACTACCCCACCGCAGTTTCGTCGCCGCTGAGCGCGCAACAAAGTGATCCACTGATTCTGGACAACCTCATCTCCGAAATTCGCCCGGCCTCTCGCCGCCCCGACCTCACACCTGTTTTCAGCTTCAACAGCGAAGGCCTGTGGCAAGGCGTCAACGGTGCGGCTGATGGCGATCCGCTGGTGCGCTTGTCGCGTTGGCGTGAGGTGGTCAGCAAGGCTCGCATCGAGGGTTTTCTGTGATGATCGAGACAAAATAATCCGAGAAAAAAATGTCATTGATTCGGCAAATCTGGTTGCTGCTGTGGGGCACCTTGTTGCTGGCTTTGGTGGGCGGCGTCGCCGTCAACGTCAGCTCCACGCGCGACACCTTGCAAACGCAACTCGCCATCAAGAATGCCGACAGCGCGAACGCTTTGGCCTTGGTGCTGTCGCAGCAAAAAGGCGATCGGCAGTTGATGGACCTTGTGGTGGCCTCGCAGTTCGATACCGGTTACTACCGCCGCATTCGCTTGTTCAGTGCCGATCAGCGGCCCACCGTCACGCGGGAAGCCGCTGTTTTGCCGACGGCAGCACCCGCTTGGTTTGTGTCGGCCTTGCCGCTCAACGCTGCGGCTGGCGTGGCGCAGGTTTCTGACGGTTGGCGTGCCTTGGGTTCGGTGGAAGTCACCAGCCACACCGCTTTTGCGCATGACGCCTTGTGGCGCGGCAGCTTGCGTGTGGCTGCGGCCTTGCTGGCCATTGGCCTGGTGGCGGGCTTACTGGCCCAAGCCTTGGTGGCACGCCTGCGGCGGCCGTTAGATGACACGGTAGACCAAGCGCAGCGCTTGTTAGCGGGCGAGTTCATCACGAAGCCCGAGCCTGCTGCGCCTGAATTGCGGCGCGTCACCCGCGCGATGAACAGTTTGGTGGCCCGCTTGAAGCTGACCTTCGACGCGCAGGCCAGCCAACTGGAAACTCTTCGCCGCGAAGCCACCTGCGACCCACTGACCGGTTTGTTCAATCGCAAGCACTTCATGGGACTGTTGGACGTGACCCTGAGTCGCGAAGACGGCCCCGCAGAAAGCAGCCTGCTGTTGGTTCGAGTGATGCAGTTGGCCGCAGTGAACCGGCAGATCGGACATGCCGCTACAGACCGAATGATTTTGGCTGTGTCCGAATTGCTCCAGGCCTACACGCAGCGCGTACCCGGTTGTGAATTGGGCCGCCTGAATGGGTCGGACTTCGCCCTGTGTTTGCCAGCGGGCGGCGTCGCGTTAGAGACCGCGCAGACGCTTTCCGACGCTCTTAAAGTGCTGCTGCCGCGCTTTGGTGAGGGCTTGGGTGCCGAAATTGCCGTGGCCATCGGCGCGGTGGAGATGAACCGCTTGCGGCCGCTTGCGCAAGTGATGAGTGCGGCCGACGGCGCGCTCGCGCGGGCTGAATCTCGGGGTGGTTTTTCAGTGGAGCTTTCCGACCAAGTCGAACCCAAAGTTGGTTTGGTGGGGGCTCAAGTGTGGCGTCAGCAAATCGAGGCGGCTTTGCAAGCGCAGGGGGACGGCGACGCGAAATTGGCCCGCTATCCATTGATCAACCGCACAAGCGAGCTGATTCATTGGGAGTGCCCCCTGCGGCTGCGCTTAGAGCACAACGGCGTGTTGGAGCCGGCGGCTCGCTGGCTGCCGTTGGCCCTGCGAAGTCGGCTGACCGCCGCCGTGGACGAACGCGCGGTGGCCCTCGCACTGGCTGAGATTGCGCAAGACGGAACGGCGCGCTGCATCAACCTCAGCGCTGCGTCAATGCTTCAAACGGGGTTTGCACCGCGTTTGCGCGCCTTGCTCAGGCAGGCACCGCGCGCCAGCCGACAGCTGTGGCTGGAGGTGCCGGAAATCGCCGCTGTGGAGCACTTTGATGCGGTGCAGGAATTGGGTCGGCAACTGCGCCCTACTGGCATTCGATGGGGCATTGAGCACGCCGGGCCACAACTCAGTCAGATCGACCGTCTGTTTGAGGCGGGTTTGGACTACGCCAAGTTGGACGCGTCCGTCACCCAAGGCGTGGCCGGCGATGCGCAGCGCCTGCACTTTGTGCGCGGCATGATCGTCTTGCTGCACGGCCTGTCAGTGCAGGTGTTCGCCGAAGGCGTGGCGAACGCTGCCGATGCCAAAGCCTTGTGGCAATGCGGCGTGGACGGCATCACTGGGCCGTGGGCCAGCCAGGAACGGGCCGACTTGGTCGGTTGAAACGGTGACGCGGCTGCGTCGATTTGCGTTTTAGACGTCGAAGCCGCCGATGTTGCTGCGAAGTAAAGCGCTGTAACCAACTGTGTGTCAAGCGGGATGGCGTCGACGCTTTGCCTGCTTGCGGCGTTATGGTGCATGGGCAGTCTGACGCTGCTGTCGAGGGCCACAACATGAACATCAAGCACTTGGATTTGAAGCCGCTTTACCAACGCGTTTGCAGCTTGGTGCTGTTCATTGCCGCAGCGATGGTTCCCGCGACGCCCACCAGAGCGGCCGTCGATTCACCGAACACCATCGACCCGCCGGGTCGCGTGGGACGCATCTCAGACGTCACCGGGCAGGTTTGGATGTTCAGCCCCGGCTCTGGCGAGTGGGTGGCGGCCACCCGCAACCGGCCACTCACCAGCGGCGACCGGTTGTCCACCGATGCCGGCGCACGCGCAGAGTTGCGCATTGGTTCCACCACGCTTCGGCTCGATTCAGGCAGCGAGCTTGAAGTCCTGCAACTCGACGACAGCCGCATGGCCTTGCAGTTGCACAGCGGGTCGACCTCGGTGCGCTTGCGCCAGCGTGAAACTGCCGCCGAGTTTGAATTGCGCACCTCGGAAGGCCGCTTTCGCGTTCAACGCACAGGCCGCTACCGCTTTGATCGCCAGGACGACACCAGCCACGTCACGGTGTGGAGTGGGCAGGCCTACTTCGAAGGCCCGGGCAGCGCTTTGGCGGTGGCTGCGGGTCAGCGTGCCGAGTTTTGGATCGACAACCGCAACGCAGCTCAATACAGCCTGACCGAGCCGGTGCGCGATGCCTTTGCCGCCTACAACAACGAGCGAGATCAGCGCGACGACCGCAGCGCCTCGGCGCGCTACGTGTCGCCAGAGATGACCGGCATGGAAGACCTGGACCGTCACGGTCGCTGGGAACAAAGCGCCGATTACGGCCCGTTGTGGACGCCGCGCGTGGTCGCGCCCGGCTGGGCACCTTATGCGGCTGGGCACTGGGCCTTTGTGCAGCCGTGGGGTTGGACCTGGATCGACGACGCGCCTTGGGGCTTCGCGCCTTTCCACTACGGCCGCTGGGTCTTTTTGCGCAACACCTGGGCCTGGGCTCCGGGCACGTTTGTGGCTCGGCCCGTGTACGCACCGGCCTTGGTGGCCTGGATCGGCGCGCCCCGCGTGAGTGTGGGCATCTCTATCGGTGGCGGTATCGGTGGCGGCGGCAACTTCGGTGCCTCGGTGGGCTGGTTTCCGCTCGCGCCACGTGAGGTCTACGTGCCGAGTTACCGCGTTAGCCCGCGCTATGTGGAGCAGGTCAACATCACTCAAGTGACCAACATCACCAACATCACCACCATCGTCAACAACCCGCAAGCAGCGGTGCGTGACATGGACTTCAGCAACCGCAAGTTTCACCATGCTGTGACCACCGTGCCCGAAGGCGTGATGACGCGCCGCGAAAACGTGGCCCCTGCGGCTGCACAGTGGCGCGCAGCCAATCCGGAGCGTGCAGGCAGTCAGGGCGGTGAAGACCGTGTCGAGCGTGGTGGTCGGCGCGCCGAGCCGGGCCGCAGCGGCTTCGCATCACCGCCCGTCATGACCATGGCGGCTCCGCCAGTGGCAACCCCAGCGGCGGCACCGACGATGTCCGCTCCTGTGGTGCCACGCAGCATGAGCCGCCCCGCAACGCGAGCGACCGAAGACGTCGCGCCTTTGCAGCGTGCGCCGAACGAGCGTCAAGGCGGTGCCCGTGAACGCGCTGGTGATGGCGACAGGCCAAGCCGCGCAGCACCTGCTGCTGTTGTGCCGCCTGCGGTCATGAATGCACCAAGCATGGCACCCGCGCCGCTTCGTCCCGCCCCGGCGCAAGTGGGTCCGGCCCGTCCTGAATCTCGCGCTGTGCAGCCCGCCGCAGCGCCACCGATCATTCCGAACGGCGCGGCCCGGATGGAGAGTCCACGCGCTCCTGCGCGAGAAGCTGAGGCCCGTGCTCCTTCTCGCGAGGCCGCGCCCGCCGAAGCCCGCAAGCAATCACAAGACGAAAAAGGTGACGGCCGCCGCCACAACGCGCCGCGCGCCGTAGAGTAAGGCGGCCGTTCTGACCTTGAGCGAAGTCAGCCCAGCAGCGGTTTCAACACCACCCAGACGTTGCTGAACATCGCCGGATGGGCCCTCGCGTTGGGGTGTACCCGGTCGGCCTGAAACAGCGCTTCAGCTTGCGGCGCATCGGCGACGTCTTTGAGTAGAAACGGCACCAGCGCCGTCTTCTCCGACTTGGCCACTGCGGCAAACAATTTGAAGAAATCGTCGGCGTATTTGCGACCGTAGTTGGGCGGCATTTGCATGCCAACCAACACCACGGCAGCGCCTGCGGCTTTCGACGCTTTGGCCATATCCGCTAAATTCGTTTGCGTCATGCCCAAAGGCAGGCCGCGCAAGGCGTCATTGGCACCCAACTCCAAAATCACATGCGTCGGTCGATGCTGTCGAAGCAGCGCTGGCAAGCGTGAGCGACCGCCCGATGTGGTGTCGCCGCTGATGCTGGCGTTGACCACCAGCGCCTCGCGCTTGTCTGCGGCCAGTTGCTTTTCCAGCAGCGCCACCCAACCCGTGCCGCGCACCAAACCATATTCGGCCGACAGGCTGTCACCCACCACCAACAAAGTGGTTCGTTTGGAAGTGGCTGCAATCGCGGTTGGAATGTAGAAGCCGCTGGCGATGAGCACAGATCCAAGCGCGGTAAAGTGATGCAGCAGGTCTCGTCGAGGGCTGCTTTTCAGTTTCATTTCAGGCACATCTTTCAGCATGTCAGAACCCATCATTGAAGTCGACGCCGTCACCAAGCAGGTTAGCGATTCCACCGGAACACTCACCATACTTCATGAAATTAGCTTCACTTTGCAAGCCCGCCAATCGGCTGCCATCGTGGGCGCATCGGGCTCTGGAAAAAGCACATTGCTCGCACTGATTGCCGGCTTGGACACGCCCAGCAGCGGTTCGGTTCGCTTGGCTGGCGTGAACATTTTCGCCATCGACGAAGACGCTCGCGCTGCCGTACGCGCCGCCAAATTGGGTTTTGTATTTCAGAGCTTTCAGTTGCTGGCCAACCTCACCGCGCTGGAAAACGTGATGCTGCCCTTGGAGCTGCAAGGCCGCAGCGATGCGCATGCCCTGGCCACCGACATGTTGGGTCGCGTTGGCTTGGCCGAACGGCTTCGCCACTACCCCAAAGTGCTGTCAGGCGGTGAGCAGCAGCGCGTGGCCTTGGCTCGCGCCTTTGTGGTGAAGCCCGCTGTGCTGTTGGCCGACGAACCCACCGGCAGCCTCGATTTCGCCACAGGCGAACGCGTGATGGACCTGATGTTTGATCTGAACCGCGAAAGCGGCACGACGCTGGTGATGGTCACGCACGACACCCGCATTGCGCAGCGCTGCGACCGCCAATTGCGCATCGAGGCAGGGCGCTTGGTTTGAGCTTTTGATGCCCAAAAAAAGAGCGCCACGAGGGCGCTCTTTTCATTGGCAAATTGAAAAACTCACTGCGTGAATTTGTAGTCAGTCTTGGCGCGCGCACGAATCTCGTCGCGAAAGGCGCTCATCTTCATTTGGCCCAAGCGCTGTTCAATTTGAGCGCGCACTTCCTCGATAGGTGGGAACTTGGCTTCGCGGGTGTCTTCGAGCTTGATGATGTGAAAACCAAACTGCGACTTCACCGGCGTCTCGGTCATTTCGCCCTTTTTCAGCTTGATCATGGCTTGCGAAAACTCGGGCACGTAAGAACCTGGGCTGGCGAAATCGAGGTCGCCGCCGTTTTCTCCTGAACCTGGGTCTTTCGACTCCTTTTTGGCCACGTCTTCAAACTTGGCGCCGCCTTTGATCTTGGCAACCACCGCTTTGGCCTCGTCTTCTTTTTCTACCAGGATGTGGCGCGCGCGGTACTCGGTGCCGCCGGACTGGCCTTTGAATTTTTCGTACTCGGCTTTGACTTCGGCGTCGGTGGTCGCGTTCTTCTTCTGGAAATCATTGAACAGGGTTTGCACCAACACGGCTTGGCGCGCCTGCTCCATTTGGGTCTTGTATTCGGGGTTGGCAGCCAAGCCGCGCTTCTCGGCTTCTTGCAGAAAAATCTCGTCCATCACCACCTTGTCGCGCGCGCGCTGCTCAATGTCGGGTGGCAGTTGCTGGCCCTGCGCCGCGGCCTGCGCGCTGACCTGCTTGATAAGCGCTTCAACGCGTGCTTTTGGCACCGGTTTGCCGTTGACGATGGCAATGTTTTGCGCGTGTGCCGCCAGCGGGCTGAGCAAAGCGAGAGACACACAAATGACGAGCTTCTTCATGAACGCAGCCTTTCTAGGCGATAAAAATTCGGGGGAAAGAAATGCACGAATTCGGGTCAGAGCGACCGCGAGTTCTCAAGTTCGCTCGGTGTGCGAGCGTCGATGGCCAGGGCATGGATATTGCCATCTGCGCCAGCTTCAAGCTGCGACTTCAAAGCATCATAAACGAGCCGATGCCGGGCCACGCGGCTCAGGCCCGCGAAGCGCTCGCTGACGACGCGCACGCTGAAGTGACGGCCCTCCTTGGCACCGGCGTGACCGGCGTGCAGGTGGCTGTCGTCTTGAACTTCCAGAACCGAAGGCGTCAGGACGGTGCGCAAAATTGCGTCTATGTTTTCGCTGGAAACGTTCATATTCACGACGGAAGTTTGGGCGGTTTTTCGTCGGCGTCATCAGACTTGATGTGTCGCGTCAGGTAGATGCCTTGCGCAAAGGTGAACACCAACATCAAGCCCATGCCGCCGAACAGTTTGAAGTTCACCCAAGTGGCGGTGTCAAAGCTGTAGGCCACGTACAAATTCAGCAACCCCATCAGCGCGAAAAAAGCGATCCACGCAAAGTTCAAGCGTTGCCACACGCCGCTGGGCAGCTCCAACTGAGCACCCATCATGGCTTGCAGCAGATTTTTGCGGAAAAAGGTTTGGCTGATCCAAAACGACAAGCCCATGGCCCAGTACAAAACGCTGGGCTTCCACTTGATGAAAGTTTCGCTGTGGAACCACACGGTGGCACCGCCCAACACCACCACCAGAGCCAAGCTGATCCACAGCATCATGTCGATTTTTTTACCGCGCGCCAGCAAAAATAAAATTTGCGCCATCGTGGCCACCATCACCACCAAAGTGGCTAACAGCACCGGCGCTTCGCCAGTGCCCACCACGCCGCCCGAGACCAAGAAACCAAAATGTTCAGACGCGAACCGCGCGGCCCACTCCTTTTGCGATTCGGCGTATTTGAAGGTGC
>JANPNT010000208.1:0-6775 GCA_031427655.1 Burkholderiales bacterium | reverse complement strand
AGCCGGTGCAGCGTCGGTGAGCTTTGAAAACAAAGGCGGCGCAGCTGGGGCCATCGGCCTGGCGCAATTTGTGAACGGCAGCAAGGCCGACGCCAACGCCGTGATGGTGATGGGCGCGGTGATGTTGGGCGGCATCATCACCGGCAAGCCGCCAGTGAGCTTGAGCCAGGCCACGCCCATTGCGCGCCTGACCAGCGAATACAACGCCTTTGTGCTGCCCGCCAACTCGCCTTTCAAAACCATGAAAGACGTGGTCGAGCAAATGAAAAAAGACCCCGGCAGCGTGAAGTGGGGCGGCGGCTCGCGCGGTGCCACCGAACACATTGCGGCGGCCATGATTGCGCGTGAAGTGGGCGTGGACCCCTCAAAAATCAACTACGTCGCCTTCCGCGGCGGCGGCGAAGCCACCGCCGCCATCTTGGGCGGCAACGTGACGGTGGGCGGCAGCGGCTACAGCGAGTTTGCCGAGTACATCAACACCGGCAAGATGAAGGCGATTGCCGTCACGTCCGAGAAGCGCTTGAAAGGCGTTGACGTGCCCACCTTGAAGGAACAGGGCATTGACGTGGTGATCGGCAACTGGCGCGGTGTGTATGCGGCTTCAGGCATCACGCCTGAGCAGCGCAAGGCCTTGGTGGACTTGATGGTGGCGGCCACCAAAACCAAAACGTGGGCCGAGTCGCTAGAAAAAAACAAGTGGACGCCTGCGCTGTTGACAGGCCCCGTGTTCGAGAAGTTTGTGGACGACGAATTCGCCAGCCTGCGCGCCGTGATGGTGAAGTCGGGAATGATCTGAAGTCAACCGAAGTCAACTGAAATGAACCCTCAACTGCTGATCGGGGCGGGAAGTTTGGTGGGCGGATTGGCGCTGGCCGCAGGTGCCACGCAAATCAGCTCAGACGCGGGCTATGCCGGCGTGGGACCCAACTTTTTGCCTTGGGTGGTGGCAGTGGGTTTGATCGTTTGCGGTGCCTTGATGGTGCGCGAGGCGCTGAGCGGCGGCTTTCGCCACATGGACGAACCCATGGGTACCGGCAGCGGTCATTGGGCGGGTTTTTTATGGGTCAGCGTGGCGCTGCTGGCCAATGCCGCTCTCATCACCACCATCGGCTTCATTGCCAGTTGCACGCTGTGTTTTGTGCTGGCGGTGCGCGGCTATAAATCGGCCGAAGGCAGGTTGGATTTGAGCTTGCGTGCGCTGCTGATTGACGCTGCGATTGGCTTCGCCATCGCGGCACCGGTGTATTGGATGTTCACCAAATTGCTGGCCATCAATTTGCCCGGCCTTACTTCCACAGGCTGGATTTGAAATGATGGACACGTGGAACAACTTGATGCAGGGTTTCATGACGGCGGGCACGCCGATCAACCTGCTGTGGGCCTTGGTGGGCTGCACCATAGGCACGGCCATCGGCGTGCTGCCCGGCATCGGGCCCGCCACGGCAGTGGCCATGTTGTTGCCGATCACGATGAAAGTGGAACCCACTGCGTCGATGATCTTTTTTGCGGGCATTTATTACGGCGCCATGTACGGCGGCTCGACCACCTCGATTTTGTTGAACACGCCGGGCGAGTCTGCCTCAATGGTCACGGCCATGGAAGGCAATCGCATGGCCAAGAGCGGGCGCGCAGGGGCAGCCTTGGCCACGGCGGCCATCGGCAGTTTTGTGGCCGGCACCATTGCCACCGTGTTGGTGACTTTCTTCGCGCCGGTGGTGGCCACTTACGCAGTGCGCTTGGGCCCGCCCGAGTACTTCATGCTGATGGTGCTGGCCTTCATCACCGTGAGTGCGGTGCTGGGCAACAGCGCGCTGCGCGGCATGACGGCACTTTTCATTGGCCTGACCATGGGCTTGGTCGGCATCGACCAAATCACCGGCCAAGCGCGCTACACCGGAGGCGTGCCGGAGTTGATGGACGGCTTGGAGGTGGTGCTCATTGCGGTGGGCTTGTTTGCGGTGGGTGAAGCCCTGTACATGGTGCTTTACGAGGGCAAAACCGTGGAGACGCAAAACAAGCTCAGCAAGGTTCACATGACACGCACCGAGTGGTCGCGGTCATGGCCTGCTTGGCTGCGCGCCACGGCCATCGGTTTCCCGTTTGGCACCATCCCGGCGGGCGGCAGTGAGATCCCGACCTTCTTGAGTTACGCCACCGAGAAGAAGCTGTCCAAACACGTCGAAGAGTTTGGAACGGTGGGTGCCATTGAAGGCGTGGCCGGGCCCGAAGCCGCCAACAACGCGGCCGTCACCGCCACCCTGATTCCGCTGCTGACCTTGGGCATCCCCACCTCCAACACCACGGCGATTTTGTTGGGCGCGTTTCAGAACTACGGCATCCAGCCCGGGCCGCAATTGTTCGAGAAAAACTCGGCCTTGGTGTGGGCGCTGATTGCCTCGCTCTACATCGGCAATGTGATGCTGTTGATTCTGAATTTGCCTTTGGTCGGGCTGTGGGTGAAGCTGCTGAAAATTCCCAAGAGCTACCTGTATTCGGGCATTTTGATTTTCGCCACCGTGGGCGTTTACGGCATGCGACAGTCTTCGTTTGACTTGGTGCTGCTGTATGCCATTGGCCTGCTGGGCGTGGTGATGCGGCGCTATGACTTTCCGACCGCGCCCGTGGTGGTGGGCATGATCTTGGGGCCGCTGGCTGAGGCGCAAATGCGCAACGCGCTGTCCATTGGTGAAGGCAAATGGAGCGTTTTCATTGAGCGGCCGATGTCGTTGACTTTGCTGATGGTCGTGCTCTCGGTGCTGGTGATTCCGCGGCTGTTGGCTCTGCGGAAAAAGCCGCCGCCTGCGCGCTTGTAGCTCGCTCTTAGTTCGTCGCCCCAGCCGCCTTGGCTCGCAAAGCTTGCCCTGCCAAACTGTCAGCGTCTGCCACGGCTTGCGTGGGCCAGCCTTGCATGTGATTGGCCGCAATCCCGGCCAACGCTGCAATCCACTCGTGCAGGTCGTTCAAACAAGCAATCTGGTGAAACTCTTTGCCGCCCGCATGCAGGAAGGCTTCGCGCGCTTCCATGTTGATTTCTTCCAGCGTTTCCAGGTTGTCCGAGGTAAAGCCGGGGCACATCACATCAACCCGCTGGGTGCCTTGCTGCGCCATGGCAATCAGCGTGGGTTCGGTGTAGGGCTGCAACCATTCGGCCTTGCCCAAGCGGCTTTGGAAGGTGACCACGACGAAGTCGTCGGCCACGCCCAAACTCTGGCGCATCAGGCGTGCGGTTTTCAAACATTCGCAGTGATACGGGTCGCCCAAACCCAAGGTGCGTTTGGGCACGCCGTGAAAGCTGAGCACCAGTTTTTCGGGCTTGCCGTTGGCGGCCCAATGATCAGTGACGCGTTTGCACAGTGCTTTGATATAGCCAGGGTCGTCGTGATAGTGGTTAATGAATCGCAGCTCGGGCACGTTGCGCGTGCGTTGTGCCCAAGTGCAAACGGCGTCGATGATGCTGGCGGTGGTGGTGCCCGAGTACTGCGGGTACAGCGGCAATATCAGCACGCGTGTGGCTCCAGCGGCCTTCACTTCGTTCAGCACATCGGCCATGGCGGGCGTGCCGTAGCGCATGGCCATGCGCACGGTCACGTGGTGGCCGCGCTCGCCCAAATAGCCGCCCAACATGAGCGCTTGCTTCTTGCTCCACACCATCAAGGGCGAGCCCTCGGCCGACCAGATGCTGGCGTACTTTTTGGCCGACTTGGCCGGGCGCACCCGAAGAATCACGCCGTGCAGGATCAACAACCACAACAAGCGCGGCACTTCGACCACCCGCGCATCGCCCAAAAACTCGGCTAAAAATCTGCGCAGCGCGGCAGGCGTGGGCGCGTCGGGCGTGCCCAGGTTGCACAAGATGATGGCGGTGCTGGAGGGGCTGCCGTGGCGGTAAGGAGGTTCGGTTGCGAAGGGCATGAAGGCTAAGGGGCAGGGGACGCGATGGGTGTTTGCGCAACGCAGGCATCGCCGGCGTATGGCAGCAAGTCGAGCAGCACTTGGCGGATGTCGATGGGCTTGGGCCAGAAGCCGGTGAAGCCGGTGTTCAATGCCTTGGCGACGTCCTCGGCTTCGGCATCGGCCGAGCACATGAAGGCGGGTATCTGCGTCAAGCCAAGCTGGGTGCGCAGTGCCCCCAAGAGTTCAAAGCCGTTCATGTCGGGCAGGTTGGCGTCGAGCACCAGCACGTTGGGCGTCCAGAGCGTCACCAATGCCAACGCCTCGGCGGCGTCTTCGGCAATTTGCAGCTCCACACCGCCGCGCTGCGTCAACATGGCGCTGAACAGCATGGCGCTGACGCGGTTGTCTTCAACGTAGAGCAAGCGCAAAGCCAGGGAGTCATCAGCAAGTGGCAGTGTCGATGTCATGTTGCTGGGCAGAGGATGCGAAGGAGTTCAAGAGCGTGAAATTCGTGCTGCTCAGGATCGACGCGCTGGGATGCACGCCACCGAATCACACTGTAATTGACAAAGCATTTGACGGCACCGCACAGTGTTGTTTGGACAGCTTCGTCAGGCCGCCAGGGCCACTATGGCCATTGCGGCCACTGCGGCCACTGTGGCCGCTACGACAGCTACGGCCGCTACGACAGCGCCGCAATCACGCCAACTTCAGAGCTGTAAATTCCACGGGCGGTCGGTCGAGCCGGGCGCCTCGAACGACACAAGCACTTCAAACCTTACCGTCGGTGTGGTGGCTTCCAAAGGCGATGCGCCCAAGCCGATCACGCCGCTGCCGTGCAGGGTGCAGTTGCCACGACGCAGGCCGATGATTTCGGTTTCGTTTGAAAAGCGAACGTAGGTGCCGTTGTAGCTCAGGTCACTGAGTTGGAAGCTGCCGCCGTGCCAATCGATGCGTGCGTGCGAACGCGAGACCCGCGAATCGTCGATGCAATAGTTTGCCTGTGGGCTGCGCCCCAACACCACTGGCATGGCCGGGCCCGCGTAGGTGCGCTTCATGTCCAACCAAGTTAAGCGGATGCCGCCGGGTTCGGGTGCGGGCGCAATGTCGCCGTAGGCGGTGGTGGCCGAGTCTTTGAAGCGATGGGTTTCCAGTAGATAGACGTGAACCGCTTCAACGCGGCCGCGCAGTTGCATGCGGTCCAGGCTGCGAAAGCGCGACTGTTGCAAAGGCTTGAGCGCGTCCACCACGTTAGAGGTGACCAGGGTCTCGTTGTCTCCGGCATGGTCAAGCAAGCGCGCTGCCACGTTCACTGCGTCGCCAAACACATCACCGGCCATTTCCACCACATCACCATGTGCCAGGCCAACTTGCAGTCGCAGGCTTTGAGCGTTCATCGCGCCGAACTCGCCCAAGCCGCCGGCACTCGACGACTGTGTTGGGGCTGAAGACAGCTGGGCAATCCAAAGTTCGAGCGCGTGGTGCATGTCGTCGGCCGCTTCAACGGCATCGATCGCTCTCTCAAACACCGCCATCAGGCCGTCGCCCAAAGTTTTCACCACGCGTCCGCGACGCCGCTGCACAGCGCCGCCCAACATGGCCACGCACTGCGTTACCACGGCAGTCGCTTCGGTGTTGCCCAGACTCTCAAACAACGCTGTACTGCCCCTGAGATCGGCAAAGATCACGGCGCGACTTTGGGTCTGCGGTTGCGTCATCGTCATGGGCAGGAAGTCTAACTTCCCGTGACGCATTTCACAAAAAAATGGCCCGCCTGCTCCAGAAGAGCGGCGGGCCGGTTGAACTGAAAACGGCTGGGGTTTTACAGGTTGTCCAGATACGTTCTTAATTTGTCAGAGCGGCTGGGGTGCTTGAGCTTGCGGATGGCCTTGGCCTCAATTTGGCGGATGCGCTCGCGCGTCACGTCGAACTGTTTGCCTACTTCTTCCAAAGTGTGGTCGGTGCTCATCTCGATGCCGAAGCGCATGCGCAGCACTTTGGCTTCGCGCGGGGTCAGGCTGTCGAGAATGTCTTTGACCACATCGCGCAAGCCGGCCTGCATGGCCGCTTCAATGGGCGCGGTGTTGTTGGTGTCTTCGATGAAGTCACCCAAGTGCGAATCGTCGTCGTCACCAATCGGCGTTTCCATGCTGATCGGCTCTTTGGCGATCTTCATGATCTTGCGGATTTTGTCTTCTGGGATCTCCATCTTCTCAGCCAAGGTCGGCGCGTCGGGCTCGAAGCCAAACTCTTGCAAGTGCTGGCGGCTCAAGCGGTTCATCTTGTTGATCGTCTCGATCATGTGAACCGGAATGCGTATGGTGCGCGCTTGGTCGGCAATCGAACGTGTGATGGCCTGGCGGATCCACCAGGTCGCGTAGGTTGAAAATTTGTAACCGCGACGGTATTCAAACTTGTCCACCGCCTTCATCAAACCGATGTTGCCTTCTTGAATCAAGTCCAAGAATTGCAGGCCGCGGTTGGTGTATTTTTTGGCGATGGAAATGACCAAGCGCAAGTTGGCTTCGATCATTTCTTTCTTCGCATCGCGCGACGATTTCTCGCCTTCGTTCATGCGCTTGTTTATCTTTTTCAGGTCGTCCAGCGGCACCACTGCGCGCGCTTGCTGGTCGGTCAACTTCTTTTGAAGCTCTTGCACCGGCGGCAAATTGCGCGCCAGGATCACGCTGTAAGACTTGTTGGCCGAAACCTCCTTTTCAGCCCACTTCAAATTGAGCGAGTTGGGCGGGAAGTGCTTGATGAAGTACTCCTGCGGCATGCCGCATTTATCCACCAAGAACTTGCGCAACTCGCGCTCGTAGCGTCGCACAACGTCGAATATCGAACGCAGAATTCCGCAGATTTATTCGATGGTATTGAC
>JANPNT010000207.1:0-21915 GCA_031427655.1 Burkholderiales bacterium | reverse complement strand
ATCGCCGACGGCTACGCCATTCAGCGTGAATGAGTGCGCATGAAAGTGGCGCAGGGCAGAGTGGTGAAGGACTACAAAATTGGGCTGGCTTCGCGGGCCATGCAGATCTCGTCGCAGATCACCGAGCCCGACCACGGCGTGCTGCTCGACGACATGTTTTTTCGCGCTGGCAGCGACATTCCCGTGTCGCGTTTCATCTTGCCGCGCGTTGAAATGGAGCTGGCTTTCATCTTGAAAGCATCGCTGCGCGGCCCCGATGTCACGTTGTTCGATGTGCCGAACGCGGTGGACTACGTGGTGCCAGCGTTGGAGATCATCGACGCGCGCATTGAACAGCTCGACCACCTGAGCGAAGCGCCGCGCAAGGTGTTCGACACCATTGCCGACAACGCCGCCAACGCCGCCAACGCGGGCATCGTCATTGGCAAGCGGCCGGTGAAGGTCGACAGCATCGACCCGCGTTGGGTGGAGAGGGCCCATTCACAAGGGAAATATCGTTGGCGCCGCTTTGACATCGCACCATCCCGGTTTGATGCAGTGCGAAGTGTTTCGGGTGCTGAGGGGCGCGGTTGCCGGCTCTGATGACGGCATTGATTGGAAGCCGACCCATCCGCGGATTTTTCATGAGCGCAATGTGGTCAGCCAGGCCAACATCGTCAGTGACAAGGGTGCGATTGAATTGCTCTACCAAGGCCGCCACGACACCGTCATCGCACAATGGGACAGCGATTACCGCAAGGCGCCGTGGGAAGCCTTTGGTGTTCACTATTTGCAGAGGGTCGGTGCCATGGGCGGTGCAGAGTGCAACGCGAAAGGCACGGCTTTGCCTGACTGCGAAAAAGCACGCGGCACCGGCAACATTCACATCTGGTTTGACGCGCTTTGAACGTTGAACATGAACTTTGAATTTCCTTGGGCAGAGCTGCCCGCTGTGTTTCGCTGCCCGCGCGTCGAGAGGCGACGCGTGCTCATTGGGGCAGCGCGTTTTGGGGAACGATGCTCGACACTGAGCGGCTTAAACTTGATGACGGCCAAGTGGTCGATGCCGCGCTGTTGTCCCATTTTCCGCCCGTGAGCCCGAGCAAGGTCATCGCCGTTCACATTCCTTACTTATCACGCAGCATGGAGACGCGCAGTACGCCCAAGCCAACCCCGCCGCCGTGGTGAGTGCGCCCGCGCCGCGGGCGGCGGCGTTGAATGTGGGTCACCCGCCCACCGACAGCGCGGAAGTGCGCCCCGTGGCCTGCGGTTTTGATGAGTGTGTGCCGGGCTATTTGAAAGACAACTTGCGCGAAGCTCGTGAACTGAAAGCGCGCGAACTCAACGGAGGTTTGATTTGAAGGTTTGCATAGTGGGAGCAGGTGCCGTTGGCGGTTTCATAGGCGCGCGCCTGGCGGCAAGCGGTGAAGCGCAAGTCAGCGCCTTGGCACGCGGCGCGACCTTGTTGGCCTTGCAAGAACACGGCTGGCGTTTGACGATGAAGGGCGAGTTGTTGCAAACGCCTGCGCACGCGAGCGACGAGGCCTCAAAGCTCGGCGTGCAGGACGTTGTCCTCGTGGCAGTGAAGGCTCAGGCCATGGCCAGCGTCGCGCAAACCATCGGCCCTTTGATCGGCCCGCGCACAGTGGTGTTGCCCGCCATGAACGGTGTGCCGTGGTGGTTTTGTGAGGGCATGACGCTGAACAGCGTAGACCCGGGCGGCGTGATTGCCGCCCACGTGCCGCAAAGCCATGTGGTGGGCTGCGTGGTGCACGCCAGCATTGCCACCACCGAGCCCGCTTGGGTGCGCCACCATAGGGGCCAAGGCTTGATCGTGGGTGAGCCTGCGGGGGGGAAAACGCCGCGTGCTCAAGCGGTGGCCGACCTGCTCCAGCACGCCGGTTTCGACGTGACGCACTCGGCCGACATTCGTTACGACATTTGGTACAAGTTGTGGGGCAACCTGACAATGAACCCGGTGTCGGCCATGACGGGAGCGACCGCAGACCGCGTGCTGGCCGACCCCTTGGTGCGCGAGTTTTGCTCGGCGGTGATGCGTGAGGCGGCGCAAATCGGAGGCTTGTTGGGTTGCCGCATTGAGCAAACTCCCGAACAGCGGCATGCGATGGCGGCCGAATTGGGCGCGTTCAAAAGCTCGATGCTGCAAGACGTTGAGGCGGGTCGATCGATTGAGCTTGACGCCATCGTCGCCGCGGTTCAAGAGCTGGGTCAGCGCTTGAACTGGGCCACGCCGAACATCAACGCTTTGCTAGGTTTGACGCGCCTGTTTGCGCGCAGCCAGGGCCTGTATCCGCAAACCAAGTCCTGAAGTAACAAAGCCTCCAAGCGGAGGCTTTGTGCTGAATCAAATGCAGGCGCTTTGAATCAAGCGGCCTTCTTGGCGTAAGCGCTGCACCAGCCTTTCGCATTGACTTGCTTGCCCGCAAACAACGGGCACGGACCCGCGGCGTCGCCTGATTTGCCGCCAAACAGCGCACAGTTACCGCATGCTTGACCAGCAGCGTACTTGGGGTACTTGGCCACATCGGTTTGGCTGCCTTCCGCGACATAGCCCAAGGCCACAGAAGCGGCGTCTTTCGGATCGGCCATGGGCAGGTTGCTGGCAGCAGCGGGGGCTTCTGCAGGTGCAGGTGCGGGTGCAGGTGCGGGTTCGGGTGCAGGGCTGGGGGCAGCGGCGACGGGCGCGGGAGCTGGAGCCGCTGCAGGCGCGGCAGCTTTGTCAGAGCAGGCGGCCAGCAAGGCCAAGGGGGCCAGCGTGGCGACGGGCAAGATCTGGATAAAACGACGGCGTGCGTTCATGGCTCTACTCCGGGGGTTGTTGAGATCGGAAGTGTCGCAGCACTCGTGCGTCACCGCTCGACTGCCGAAAAGTAACCCACCACAAAGTGCTTTCGCGTTGGATGCGCCACACCCCGGCGTCCGTCACCCAAGTCGTGGTTTTGCGCGTTGAGTCTTTGTAATTGAACGATGAATATTCCTGGTTGAAGCTCACCTGGACCACGCCGTCTTTGATCTCACAAGTCGGCGCGCCCATCTGGAGTTCGATGGCTCCGAGCTTGTTCAGCTTGGTGCGTCGGTCCTGCTCCCACGCGCCGCGCTTGAGCTTGTCGGGCACAAAGCTGCCGGCGTAAAAACCGAGGTAGCCATCGACCTGTTTGTTGCGCCATGCGTGCTGCCAAGCGGCCAAACGTTGAGCCACCGCCGTTTGAAGAGCGTCGTTGCTGAGGGGCTTGGTGGGCGTCGCTGTGGCTGTTGCCCCATATCGTCGGCGCTGGAATTCAGGCGCGGCTGGTTGCTGGAGCGTGGGCGATTTTTGTGTCAGTTCCTGATGCACGCACCGAGTTGAGTCGTCGGTCGGATCGGCCGGTCAAGCGCGAACGCTTTGCAGCTTGAATGCTCATCTGAATTGCCTGCATGGTCAACGTAAGCACATTAACTGACCTGCCGCTATCATCCATTCAAGGGGTTGCAGAGGCGAGTCGTGCGGGTGTTCCTCGTCAATCGCGGCCCCAAGATCGATAGTTCACGATGGCTCAAAGTTGGGTGCGCATTGCGCCGACGGCCACACAGGAAAATGTATCCATGAGCCAGCTGACGTCAACGTCTGCACCAGACCTTTCAGATCGTGCGAAAGAGCTTTCGGCCGCGCTGGAATTGGACGGTGGCGCGCTGGGGGCGGTGCTGTTTGGCTTGGTCACACGTTTGGATGCTTGCCTGGCTATCAAAGAAATTGCCACAGGCCGCTACGTGAACGTCAATACGCGCATGGCGGCTTTGTTTCACAGCGCGGGCCACAAAATGATGGGCCTGACGGATTCCGAATTGCTGCACGCTGCGTACGCGAGTTCTTGGCGCGCCGCTGAGCAGGTCGCGGCGGCACAGAGCGGACCGCACCTGAGCGAGCACAAGCTGGAAATCGACGGCGTCAAGCGCGAGTTCAGCGTCACACGCATGGCCCTTTCTGCGCGCGAAGGTCCGCCGCGATTTATGTTTTGCGTCTGGTCTGAAGTGACGGCAGAAAGGCAGCGTGAAGCGCAGTTGACCAAAGCTTTGCAGCAGCTGGAGCAACAGCAACAACAGCAACAATCTTCGGAAACCGTGCGTCGCGAACTGGCCGACAGCGGCTTGCGCGACGTCGTGACCGGCTTGTTCCAGAGCGGTCATTTCAATGACCAGCTGCGCCGAGAGGTGGATTTGTCATCGCGTGAACACCGCGAATTTGCGCTGGTTTCTATTTCGCTCGACCCGCCCAACGACGTTGTGAAAGCTTTGGGCGAGCTCGCGCACACGCGCATCCTCGAAGCTTTGGGCCGTCTGCTGCGCAGCAACACTCGCGCCATGGACGCTTCCTGCCGCCTTGAAGGCAGCCGTTTCGCGGTGTTGTTGTCTGGCGTCGGCTTGGCCACAGCGCATTCGCGCATGGAGGGCTTGCGCCGCCAGTGCGCCACTCAGATCGTGGTGCTGGAGGGTCGCGATTTGGGCTTCACTGTGTCCATGGGCGTGTCGAGCTTTCCGCACACAGCGCACACGCAAGAAGAACTGATCAATGCGGCTGAATTGGCCCTTCACGAGGCCCAGGAACGCGGTGGCAACCACGTCACTTTGGCCAGCATCAAGTTCCAAACGCTCTGACCGCCAGCGCGGTCAACTGCTCTTCAGTACCTTCCACAGCATGTAGGCCGCCAGGACGTACAGCAGGAACGCAAACATGCGACGCAGCTGCGCCATGTCCATTTTGTGAGCGGCAGCAGCGCCCCAACGTGCAGTGCTCATGCTGGCAATCGAAATCACCAACAACGCGGGCAGATATAAAAAGCCCAGAGTGCCAGCCGGCAAGTCCTGCAACGACCAACCAGCAATCACGTAACCCACCGTGCCAGCCAGCGCAATCGGGAAGCCCAAAGCTGCCGAGGTGCCCACCGCGTTGTGGATGGGCAGGTTGCACCAGGTCATGAAGGGCACCGAAATGAAGGCCCCACCTGCTCCGACCAAAGACGACATTAGGCCGATCAAGCCACCCGCGCCAAACATGCCCGTGCCCGTTGGCAACTGACGCGACGCTGCCGGTTTTTTGTTGAGCAACATCTGCGTGGCTGAAAACGCGATAAAGGTCGAAAACAAAATCGCCAATGCGGTGGTCGGCAATGCCTTGGCAATTTGCGCACCCAGCAAGCCGCCAAAAATGATCCCTGGTGCCAGCAGTTTGACCACATCCCAGCGCACCGCGCCACGCGCTTGGTGAGCACGCACTGAAGCGATGGACGTGAAGCAAATCGTGGCCAGCGACGTGGCCACCGCGATCTTGATAACCAGGTCGGGAGGGAAGTTCTTGTGTGTCAGCAGCAGCGTCAAGAACGGCACCATCAACATGCCGCCGCCGATGCCGAGCAGGCCCGCGAGAAAACCGCTCACGCTGCCGAGCAGCAGCAGTTCCAGCACCAATTGCCACGACAGATCAAAGCCCATCGACGCCGTCGTGTCTGCGCTTGAGCGCGGGAGTTTTCATGGAAGGTGTCCGCTGCAAACCGTGAGCCGCATTCCTGAACCGTAGCAGTTCAGGTGGGCGAGGTCAGCCAAGTTTTGGGTTCATCTGACGCGAGACGATCACGCCTGCCTGGCGATGTTCCAAGCCCTGCTCGTATGAGCATTGGTACAAGGAAATATAGAACTCACTGGTAAGCAACGGACGGACTGAGTCTACGCGTGTCGAAGTGACATCAAAGTGTCAGAGCAATTGACCATTCGAGCCCAAGGCGTGATCGATTCGTCGAATCAATCCGCCCACATCGACTTCGCCTGCGTCGGCATTGCCCGCCACAAAATCGGCGCTGTCACGCGCCACGGGCCGCTCTGCCAGGGCGTAGGCCAAGTTCAACGCGGCCAGCACTGCCATGCGCTCGCGCGCCTTGACCTTGCCCGCATCGCGGATGCCGCTCATTTCGCGGTCGACCGTGGCCACGGCGGCCATCAGCGACGCTTCGCCGCCTTCCGGGCAACCCAAGATATAACTTTGACCAAGGATGGTCACTTCCATTTGTTTCATGCTGGATTGCTGGGCAGGCTGGCGGCCATGGGTTGTGCTCCTGACACCAACGCGCTGGTTCCAAATGCTTCGGTGGGCAAGCGGTCAAGCAAGGCGTCGACGCGGCTTCGCGCGGCGTTCAAGCGTGATTTCAGACTGTCGCGCTCTTGGGTGACGCTGGCCAATTGCGCTTCAACGAGTTGTTGGGTGCGCGAGAGCTCGTCAAAACGCAAGAGCAAGCGCTCAACCCGATCAGCGAGTTCTTCGATCTTGACCATGGCGCGCAGGTGCTTGGTGAGAGCGTATGGGAAAAGAAGATTGTAGGCGCGGCGCATACAATTCGATGCGTTGGTGCCCGTGTTTGCTCTTCTGCAGACACAGTTAAACGGGAAGCAGAAGGACAGGTTTACAAGCGACTGTCTCAACCTGCGCTGCCCCCGCAACGGTAAGACGGACGAAGCCGCGTGCTTCAGTTTTTGTGCTCACACCACTGGTGACCTCAAGGTTGCTGGGAAGGTCGCAAGAACAGTTCCGTCAGCCCGGATACCGGCCAACACGCGATGCGGCGCAAGCCGTATTCATATCGTCAGCGCCTGCGGGGAAGCAGGACGCTGGCAATTTGTCCGAGTCTTCATCACCATGCGTTTTTCCTTTCAGGCGTGTCGCGCGCCGATGGCTGTGTCCAGCCTTTGCTTTGCCATTTCCGCTGCTTTTTCAAGTGCGCCCCTGGCGCAAACGCAGCTCAACACGGTGGTGGTCACAGCCACCAGAGAACCCACACCGTTGTCGCGCATCACATCTGACGTGATCGTTATAGACGCTGACCGCATCCGCAGCAGCCCGGCCGATTCGGTAGAAGATTTGTTGCGCCGCGAAGCCGGTGTTCAGGTCAGCCGCAACGGCGGTCCGGGCAAATCCGGCGGTTACTCGATACGCGGCAACACCGCCAACAGCACCCTCGTGTTGATCGACGGCGTGCGCATCGGTTCGGCCACTTTGGGACAGGCCGAATTGGAGTCGCTCAGCTTGGCTCAGATTGAGCGCATCGAAGTGTTGCGCGGGCCGGGCTCCAGTTTGTACGGGGCTGATGCGTTGGGTGGCGTGATTCAAATTTTTACGCGTCGCGGCGAAGCGGGCTTGCGCTTGTCAGGCAGTGCATCAGTGGGTGCCTACGGTTCGCGCCAAGCCGATGTGAGCATCAGTGGCGCACAGGCGGGCTTCGCACAGTCCGGCTTTGACTATGCAGTGGGGTTGGGGCACGACCGAAGCAAAGGTGTGTCCACGTTGAAGCCAGGCGACCAGTTTGGTAACTACAACCCCGACACTGACGGCTACACACGCAGCAACGGACAACTGAACCTGGGCTACACGCTGGCACCAGGTCACCGTGTGGGATTGAAGTGGGCGCAAAGCAAGCTGAATTCGCAATACGACGCCAGTGAATTCCTTGCGCCCAACTTTTCCCAAGACGCCACGCCAGATTTTCGCAGTTTGCTCGACACGCAGGTGCTCGCCCTTGATTACCGAGGCCAAGTCAATTCTGCATTGAGCACCAGCCTTCAGTGGGCCAGCAACAAAGACGATCTGCTCAGCGGGGGAACGTCGAAAAGTCGTTACCTGACTCAGCGCCAACAGATCACCTGGCAAAGCGCCTACCGAATAGACGCCGCGAACCAAGTGATTTTGGCCTATGAGCGCCTCGAAGAAAAAGCTGAAGCTGACAGCTACCTCACGCCCGTGAAGCGCAACAACAATGCGCTGGTGTTGGGATACGGCGGCCAGTACGGCGCGCAATCTTTGCAAGTCGATGTGCGCCAAGACCAAAGCTCGGTTTACGGTGGCGTGACCACCGGTCGCCTGGGCTGGAGCATGGAAATGGCAACCGGGCTCAAACTGCGCGCGCTGGCGGGCACCACATTTCGCGCACCAAGTTTCAATGACCTCTACTACCCAGGCTATGGCGTGAGCACGGTGGTGCCGGAACGCGGACGCAGCATGGAAGCAGGCTTGTCATGGCGCGGCCCGGAAGCTGAGGCATCGGTCACGGTTTATCAAAACAAAGTTCGCGACCTGATTGGCTACGAGTCTGACAAAACGCGGTGTCCCGCCGACCCTTCCTACGCCTTCGGCTGCGCTCGAAACATCAACGCTGCCCGTTTGCGAGGCGCCACGCTGGCGCTGTCCAAGCGCTTCGGGGCTCTCAGCATGCAGGGCAATGTTGATTTCCTGGATGCAAAAGACGCCGCCACGGGACAACGGTTGAACCGACGCGCAGCGCATCAAGAAAGCGTGAGCGCGGATTATTCAGCAGGAGCCTGGAATTTTGGCGCCTCGTTACTTGGTGTCAGCTCGCGTCCAGACGGCTCGGTGCAGCTCAGTGCCTACCAAACGCTGGACTTGCGCACAACCTGGCGTGTGACCTCGCAGTGGCAGTTGGAGGCGAAGTTGTTGAACGTGAGTGACCGTCAGTACGAGTCGGTTCGCGACTACCAAAACCTGGGCCGTCAGGCTTGGTTGGGCGTGCGCTTCGACGGCAAGGGCTTGTGAACCTGCGCCGTCGTAGGTTTGAGCCAAGCCCGAAAAGCGGTTGATGCAAGCCGGTCACGAGTTCATCCTAGGCGGTCAACGCAGCGGCAAATCGCGCTGCGCTGAACAGCGGGCTGCGGCATGGTTGGCGCAGCCTTCGCACACCGGTGTTTTATTGGCCACCGCCATGGCGGGCGATGCCGAGATGACGCAGCGAATTGCAGTGCATCAGGCTGACCGCGCACGGCGGGTGCCTGCGCTTGTCACGGTGGAAGAGCCGCGTCGCTTGGCGCAGGCGCTGCTGCAACAAAGCGCGCCCAAGCAACTGGTGGTGGTCGATTGCCTGACCCTGTGGCTCACCAATTTGCTGATGCCGTGGCAGCGTGACGCGATGACCGATGCAGCTTGGGCAGCGGCACGCGATGACTTGTTGCACGCCGCAGAAAACGCCCCTGGGCCAGTGGTGTGGGTGTCCAACGAAATTGGCTCCGGCCTGTCGCCCATGGGATCTGAAGTCAGGCGTTTTGTGGACGAGTTGGGTTGGCTGCATCAAGCCTTGGCGCGGCGCTGTCAGCGGGTCACTCTGATGGTGGCGGGTCAGGAATTGGCGGTGAAATCTGAGCGGAATGGGATGGGCGAATCGTGAGGGTCTGTCCACGAATCAGCGCTCGGTTTATGGCCATGGCGTTGAGCTTGGTCGGCTGGCTCAACACGGCGCAAGCGCAAATTAACTTGCGCGACGACCGAGGCGCGTTATTGACATTAGCCGCGCCGCCTGCTCGCATCGTCAGCTTGCTGCCGTCGCTCACCGAAAGCCTGTGCGCGCTGGGTGGATGCGCCCGTTTGGTGGGCACCGACCAGTTCTCCAACTGGCCCGTCAGCGTGCTCAAGCTGCCCAAATTGGGAGGTTTGGACGACGCGCAAATTGAACGCATCGTCGCTTTGAAGCCCGACCTGGTACTGGCCGCCACATCGGCGCGCGTGATTGATCGACTCGAAGGTTTGGGCCTCAAAGTGCTGGTGCTGGAGTCCAACACCCACGCCGACGTGAAGCGCAGTTTGACTCTGCTGGCGCAGGCGCTGGGCACGCCGAATGGGGCCGTTTCGGTGTGGGCCCAAATTCAAGCTGACATCAACGCAGCTGCGGTTCAAGTGCCCCAGGCGCTGCGTGGTCAGCGTGTTTATTTCGAGGCCGACGCCACACCCTACGCCGCCGGTGCGTCGTCTTTCATCGGCGAAACCCTGACGCGTTTGGGCATGGCCAATGTGGTGCCCGAGGCACTCGGGCCTTTTCCCAAACTCAGCCCCGAATTTGTGGTGCGCGCCCAGCCCGATGTGGTGATGGCCAACGCCCGCAGCGTGGCAGACATGCCCAAGCGTCCGGGCTGGTCGGCGCTGCGTGCTCTCAAGTTGCGGCGCACTTGCGGCTTCGAGCCTCAGCGCTACGAAGTGCTCATACGCCCTGGCCCGCGCATGGGTGAGGCCGCGTTGGTGTTGGCCGATTGTTTGGCGAAATTGCCCCAGGCTCGTTGATGTTTGAACACGCGTCTGAACACGACGCACGGCGACGTTCGCAGTTGGCTTGGGGCCTGCTGCTCCTGACCGCTGTGCTGTTGGCAGCGGGCTTGGCCGCAGGCAGCGAAGGCTGGTCACCGCGCGACTTGGCGGCGCTGCTGAAAAGCCCGGATGCGCAGCTCATCGTCGGTGAAATTCGCGCGCCCCGCACGCTGGGTGCGTGGCTGGTGGGAGCGCTGCTCGGGCTGGCGGGGGCCGTGGCGCAGGGTTTGTTTCGCAATCCGCTGGCCGACCCTTATTTGCTCGGTTCGGCGTCGGGCGCGTCCCTGGGCGTGTTGCTGGTGTTGGCGGCTGCGTCGCTGGTGGGGCAGGGGATGAGCATCGTGACTTTGGACGCCTTGCAACGTGTTGGCCTGGTCAGTGCTGCGTTTGCAGGCGCACTGCTGGGTGTGGGTTTGACCTTGCTCATGGGGCGAGGCACGCAACACACTTTGCGCTTGTTGTTGGCGGGTGTGGTGGTTGGTGTGATGCTGTCGGCGGTGGGCGACATGGTCACCACCATGGCACCCGATGCGCTGCGTGGCAAGCAAGCCTTCCTGTTGGGCAGCACTGGTTTTTTGAGCTGGGGCAGTTGCACCGCCTTGGCCTTGGGCCTGCTCTTGGCGGCTCCCCTATCGTGGCGGTTGTCGCGCGTGCTGGACGCCTTGAGCCTGGGCGAAGACAGCGCGCGCAGCCTGGGCGTGGCGTTGCCGCGTGTGCGTTTGGCGCTGGTGGTGGCGATGGCCTTGGCCACTGGCGTGGCGGTGTCGCAGGCAGGTTTGATTGGTTTTGTAGGCTTGGTGGC
Source organism: Burkholderiales bacterium (assembly GCA_031427655.1). Taxonomy (GTDB): domain Bacteria; phylum Pseudomonadota; class Gammaproteobacteria; order Burkholderiales; family Burkholderiaceae_C; genus JANYJJ01. The sequence continues at coordinate 11,008 of JANPNT010000207.1, read as the reverse complement.
GCCGCATTTGGTACGCCGCTTTGCGCCGTCGCCGCATGGCTACAGCTTGCTGGCCAGCGCGGGCACAGGTGGTTGTTTGCTGTTGTTGTCTGACGTGCTGGCGCGCAGCGTGTTGGCCCCGGTTGAAGTGCCGGTGGGCGTGTTGACGGCGGTGCTCGGTGGCAGCTATTTGCTGTGGCTGATGCACCGGCGCGGGTTCACATGAACGCGCCCCTTTTGCAAGCTCAGAGTCTGAGCGTGCGCTTGGGCAGCACGCGAGCGCTGACAGATCTGTCAGTGCAATTGCGGCCCGGCTGGACCGCCATCGTCGGCCCCAACGGCGCAGGAAAGTCCACCCTGCTGCGGGTGTTGGCGGGCCTGCACGTGCCTCAGTCGGGCAGGGTGGTTTTGAACGGTGCCGCGTTGCCTGACTTGCCGCTGCGCGAACACGCCATGCAAATGGCGTGGCTGTCACAACAAAGCGAAGCCAGCGGTGAGCTGACGGTGCGCGAGGTGGTTTACTTGGGCCGTTTGCCGCATTCGGGTTTGTGGGGCGCAACCACCGCGCAGGATGAAACGGCTGTGCAAGACGCCATGGGGCAAACCGAATGCGCGGCGTGGCAGCACCGCCGTTTGCATGAACTGTCGGGCGGCGAACGCCAACGCGTTTTGTTGGCACGTGCTTTGGCGGTGAACGCGCCGTTGTTGTTGTTGGACGAACCCACCACCCACCTCGACCCGCCGCACCAAGTCGCGCTCGTTCGCTTGTTCAAGAGCCTGGCTCTGCAAAGGCGAACCGTCGTCAGCGTGCTGCATGACCTGTCGCTGGCCTTGCAGGCCGACCGGTTGGTGGTGATGCAAGCGGGGCGCATCACCGCTGAAGGCCCGCGTGACGACGTCGCATTGCATCGGGAGTTGAGCGCGGTGTTCGACGGCGCGGTGCGGGTTGAGCGCCTGCGTGAGCGTTGGATCGCGGTGCCCGTGCTGGACAACTGACAAACTTTTCATCAATTTTTCTGAACCATGAACTTCATTGCGCCTGCCATTTCGCCCATCCACGACGCTGCGCTGACGGCTCAACTCCAGCAGCGCATCGACGGCAAAACGAAACCGCTGGGCGCGCTGGGTCGCTTGGAATCTTTGGCGTTGCAACTCGGTTTGATTCAACGCAGCTTGAACCCAGCGCTCGCCGATCCACAGTTGGTGGTGTTTGCCGCCGACCACGGTTTGGCCGCGCGTGGCGTGTCCGCTTACCCCAGCGACGTGACCTGGCAAATGGTCGAGAACTTCCTGGCCGGTGGGGCCGCGGTCAGCGTGCTGGCGCGCCAACACAGCTTGGCTTTGACGGTGGTGGATGCAGGTGTGCGTCACGATTTCGAAGCTCGCGCAGGCTTGCTGCAGCGCAAGGTGGCACCCGGCACGGCAGACTCATCCGTCGGCCCCGCCATGAGCGCCCACCAGTGCGCGCAAGCCCTGCAAGCCGGCGCTGACATCGTGTGCGGCTTGCCCGGCAACGCGCTGCTGCTCGGTGAAATGGGCATAGGCAACACATCGAGTGCGGCGCTGTTGATGTCGCGCCTGTGCGGTGAACCGATTGCGGCGTGCAGCGGTCGCGGTACCGGTTTGGACGACGCGGGTTTGGCGCGCAAACGCGCTGTGCTGCAGGAAGTGTTGCGCTTGCACGCGCATGCGACCGAGCCAATGGACGTGCTGGCCGCGTTCGGTGGTTTCGAGATCGCGATGATGGCCGGTGCCGCATTGCAAGCCGCGTCCGAGCGTCGTGCCATCGTCGTTGACGGTTTCATTTGCGGCGCGGCCGTACTTGTTGCATCGCGCCTGTCACCTGCCGTGCTCGACTACTGCGTTTTTGCGCACCGATCAGACGAAGCAGGCCATGCACTGATGCTGCGCCACATGCAAGTTCAACCGCTGCTCGACATGGGCTTGCGTTTGGGCGAGGGCAGTGGCGGCGCGTTGGCGTGGCCGCTGCTGGTGAGTGCCACGGTGTTTTTGCGGGACATGGCGAGTTTTGAGTCGGCCGGTGTGAGTACGCGGGATTGAAGCTTCAGTTTTGATCAATCCATGAAACACGAGCTGCGACTTTTCTTCATCGCTTTGCAGTTTTTCACGCGTGTGCCCATCCCGCGTTGGGTGGGTTTCGAGCCGTGGTGGCTGCACGCTTGCGCGCGTCACTTTCCATTGGTGGGCTTTGTCATTGGTGCCGTGGCCACTGCGGTGCTGTGGGCCGGTCATGCGCTGTTCACTCCCGCGGTGGCGGTGCTGCTTTCGATGGCTGCCAGCGTGGTGCTCACCGGCGCGTTTCATGAAGACGGTTGGGCCGACACCTGCGACGCGCTGGGCGGCGCGGTAAGCCGTGAGCGCGCTTTGGTCATCATGAAAGATTCGCGCATTGGCAGCTACGGCGCGGTGGGTTTGGTATTGATGTTGGGTCTGAAAGCCGCAGCCACGCTGGCTTTGCCGCTGGCCTGGGCTGTGGCAGCGGTGCTGCTGGCGCACACTGCCTCGCGTTTCGCGCCGGTGCTGTTGATCCGCTTTTTGCGATACGGCGGTGACCTGGAACACGCCAAGGCCAAGCCGTTGGCACAACAGATTTCAGCTTTGGGTTTGAGCGTCGCCGCGCTGTGGGTGCTGCTGCTCGCAGTGTGTTTGGTGGCGTGGCGACCGGCCTGGTGGATGGCAGTTTGCGCCTCCGTTTTGAGCGCGGCTGTCGGCGTTTTGTGGTGCGCCCGTTGGTTCCAACAGCGTTTGGGCGGCTACACCGGCGACACCTTGGGCGCGTCGCAGCAAATCACCGAAGTGCTGATTTTGTTGAGCTGGGTGGCAGCACTTCGTTGGTTTCCCTGATGACGACTTTGCATGTGTGGCGACATCCGAAACCGCGCGGTGTCGCCGGGCGCTGCATTGGTTACACCGACGTGGGCGTTGATGCTCGCAAGATCAAGCGCCTTGCGCACCGCATCCGCCGCGCGGCGCGGAAAGAAGGTCTGCCACGCGAAGTGCACACCTCCGCATTGCAGCGCTGCTTTTTGGTGGGCCGATGTTTGGCGCGCTGGGGTTGGCAGCATCGCGTTGATGCGCGCTTGAGCGAGATGAACTTCGGCGCTTGGGACGGTTTGACTTGGGACGCCATCGGCGTGCAGGCCGTCGATGCCTGGTGCGCTGACTTTTCGGCTTACGAGCCGGGTGGCGGCGAGTCGGTGACTCAAGTTCTATCGCGATGTGCCGCAGCGTGTGACTCGCATTCGGCCGGTCACAAAACGCTCTGCATCGTTGGCCACGCTGGGTGGATCAGCGCCTTGAATTGGCAGCTTGCGAACGGTGATGCAACGCCGTCCGCAGCACAGTGGCCTGCCTCAGTGTCCTACAACAGCGCGCATCGCTTTGAGCTGAAAACCGTCACTTCGTAAACACACTGAGCAGTCGGTCCAAGCCACCCTCGTCAATCGCCACCATCGCCTGCGCACGCACTGCGGGCTTGGCGTGATACGCCACCGACAAGCCGGCCACTGCCATCATCGGCAAGTCATTCGCGCCGTCGCCCATGGCGATGCACTGGCTGGGCGAAATGCCCATATCGGCGCAGGTTGTCAATACCATGCGGCGTTTTTCCTCGCCGTCGCAAATGTCACCCCAAGGCTGATCGACCAAGTGGCCCGTGAGCTGCCCGCAGTTCGGGCCCGACTCAATTTCCAACACGTTCGCGCGCGAGAAATCAATGCCAAGCCGCTCGCAAACGCGGTCAGAGAAAAACGTGAAACCGCCCGACACCAGCAGCACCTTCAAGCCTGCCGCTTTGCACGCCGCCACCAGTGATTCAGCCCCCGGGTTCAGCCGCAGTCGCTCGGTGTAGACACGCTCCATGTCAGCCACCGTCACGCCGCGCAGCAACGCCACACGGCGGCGCAAGCTGTCTTTGTAGTCGGCAATCTCGCCGCGCATCGCACCCTCTGTGATCGCCGACACCTCCCCCTTGCGCCCCACCGCATCAGCGATCTCGTCGACGCATTCGATGTTGATGAGCGTCGAGTCCATGTCGAAAGCGATGAGCTTGAAGTCGTGCAGGTTCAGGGGTGGAGTGAAGCCTTGGATGTCCATGTTGAGTGAGGTCGGGTCTGTGCGTAACGCGATCAGTTTCAAGGTCATTGTTGGCTGCGTGAGGCAAAGCTCATTTGCCCGCCCCGGCTGCAAGCGCTTCAACCAGCGACTGCGTGAATTGCGGTGCAGCGCGTCTGAGTTTGGCATCTTCGGTGATCAGCGGCGAACCCAAGGCGCGCGCAACCAATAGAAATCGCGCGTCGTAGGCCGTCACACCAAAGTGCGCTGCGGCATCGAGTGCATCGCTGTCAGCGACTTGATGCAAGCCAGCGTTCAAGAGACGCACTGCTTCAGCCAAAGTAGCGCTTGCCTCGGCCAACGGGAAGTTCATTCGGCGAATCAGTGTCGCCATGACGTTGCTGAATTCGATGGTCAGCAGTGACTCGCTGTGCCAGTCAGCATCGGCTGCATACAAAGCCCTGGCCGAGTCGCTAAACGGCCCTGCCACTAGCAAGTTCACCACGATGTTGGTGTCGACGATTTGCACAGCGCCGACTCACTTTCGGCCGTCAGCGATGGCAGAAGCGATCCACTCGGAAGTCAGCGGACCACCTGCGACTCTTCGCAACTTCGGCAGCGCTGGCTTGCCTTGATTGACTGCAACAGCGTTGGGAGCCAGCAGGCCTTGCTCGATGAGCGCAATCACCTCCTTTGTCATGGAGCGATGGTGTTCTAGCGCTTGAGCCCGCAGGCGTTCGTGCAGTTGTTCGGGCAAGTTTTTGACAACGAGCGTTGGCATGTGAATTACGTTAGGAAGCAAATTGGAAGCCAAATGCTAGCAGTTTGAAACAGCAACCCTTGAGCGATGACAACTTGGAGCGCAACTGATTTGATTTTCAGGCCGAACAGCGTGCTCACACATTCGTCCTGTCCCCACGCGTAGAGGGCGCTGAAATGACGAGAAACCTCACCTCGTAGCTGGACGCATTCACGAAGCGGTGAACAACCCCGGGCGGCACGTGCACGCCTTGACCTGAGCCGAAGCTGACTTCGCGGCCATCGAATTCAAGCGTCGCATGTCCACTCAAGACGAAGAAATATTGGCGCGCGGTAGAGTGAAAGTGCTTGGCTTCGCCCGCGCCTGGCGGCACGCGTTCTTCGATCACGCTGAGGTCTGGCTCCTTCAGCAAATGCCAGCCTTCGCAGACTTCGCCCCAAACGTAATGTTCGGAGTCGAGGTGCGAAGTGGATTGGATGTTCTCGCTCATGTTCTCTGTGTCTCGGTTGCCAGTTGCCAGTTGCCAGTTGCCAATTAACACGGATTGTGATTCCGCGATTGCAGACGTTAAGAGCCTTGATGTCTGGTGTCGTGCTGCTTCACTCCGGAGCCACCTCTCATGCCGCTACCACCGCGCGCGGCGTGCCCAATGACTTCAGCACATCGCGGATCAACTGCGCGCGGTCTTTGGCTTCGGGGGTCGCGCGCTCAATGCGCAACTTGTCGTTGCCGGCCAGTTTGATGTGCTTGTTTTTTTGCACCAGCTCAATGATGCGCATCGGTTCAACCGGTGGGTTGGCTTTGAAGCTGATGATCATCAAGGTGGCCGACGCGTCGATTTTGATCACGCCATACGGTTTTGCCAGCACGCGCAAGCGGTGCACGTCGAACAGGGTTTGGCCTTGCGGCGGCAGCTTGCCGAAGCGGTCGGTGATCTCTTCCAACAACAGGTCAATTTGCTCGGGCTTGGTCACCGTGGCCAGGCGCTTGTAAAGGTTCAGGCGGGTTTGCACATCGCCGCAGTAGTCGGTGGGCAGCAAGGCAGGCGCGTGCAAATTGATCTCGGTGGTGACGGACAGCGGCGACAACAAATCGGGCTCGCGACCGGCCCTGAGTGAGGCCACGGCTTCGCTCAACATCTCGTTGTAAAGCTGGAAGCCAACTTCCATCATGTTGCCGCTTTGGTTGTCGCCCAGCACCTCACCGGCGCCGCGAATTTCAAGGTCGTGCATGGCCAGGTAGAAGCCCGATCCCAACTCTTCCATGTCTTGAATGGCCTGCAACCGCTGGCCTGCTGCTTTGGTGAGCGCCTGCACATCGGGCACCAACAAATACGCATAGGCCTGGTGGTGGGAACGACCCACACGGCCGCGCAGTTGGTGCAATTGCGCCAAGCCGAATTTGTCGGCGCGCGCCATGACGATGGTGTTGGCGGTGGGCACATCGATGCCGGTCTCGATGATGGTGGAGCACAGCAGCACGTTGTGGCGTTGGGCGACGAAGTCGCGCATGACGGTTTCCAATTCGCGCTCGGGCATTTGGCCGTGGGCGATGGCGATACGTGCCTCGGGCACCAACTCGGCCAGCTTCATGCGGCGGTTCTCGATGGTGTCAACTTCGTTGTGCAAAAAGTAAACCTGTCCGCCGCGTTTCAACTCGCGAAGAATGGCTTCGCGGATGGTGCCGTTCGACTCGGCGCGCACAAAAGTTTTAATGGCCAAGCGGCGCTGCGGCGCGGTGGCAATCACGCTCAAATCACGCAGGCCTTCGAGCGCCATGCCCAGGGTGCGCGGTATCGGCGTGGCAGTGAGCGTGAGCACGTCCACCTCGGAGCGCATGGCTTTGATGGCTTCTTTGTGGCGCACGCCGAAGCGGTGTTCTTCGTCGATCACCAACAGGCCCAGGCGCTTGAACTTCACCTTGTCGCTGATGAGGGCGTGCGTGCCCACGACGATGTCCACCGTGCCGTCGGCAATGCCTTCAATGGCCAGTTTGATTTCTTTGGCCGACCTGAAGCGCGACAGCTCGGCCACCTTCACCGGCCACTTGCCAAAGCGGTCGGAGATGTTTTGAAAATGCTGCTCGGCCAGCAGTGTGGTGGGCGCGAGGATGGCCACTTGCTTGCCGCCCGTCACCGCCACAAAGGCAGCGCGCAAGGCCACCTCGGTTTTGCCGAAGCCCACGTCACCGCAGACCAGGCGGTCCATCGGTTGCGGCGACACCATGTCTTGGATGACGGCATGGATGGCGGCTTTCTGGTCGGGCGTTTCTTCAAAGCCAAAGCTCGACGCGAAGGCTTCGTAGTCATGCGGCGAGAAGCGGAAAGCAAAGCCTTCGCGCGCGGCGCGGCGCGCGTAGAGGTTGAGCAGCTCAGCCGCGGTGTCGCGCACCTGCTCGGCGGCTTTGCGCTTGGCTTTGTCCCACTGGCCTGAACCCAGGCGGTGCAAGGGCGCTTCTTCGGCACTGACGCCGGTGTAGCGGCTGATGAGATGAAGCTGCGCCACTGGCACATACAGCGTGGCTTTGTCGGCGTATTCCAGGTGCAAAAACTCGCTGTCGCCGTCGCCCAAATCAATGTTGCGCAAGCCCACGTAGCGGCCAATCCCGTGGTTCATGTGAACCACCGGGTCGCCCACTTTCAGCTCGGACAAGTCTTTGATCAGCGCGTTGACATCGCTGACTTGCTCTTGCTTGCGACGCCTGCGCGCGGTGGGGCTGGTGGCAAAAAGTTCGGTTTCGGTAACGAACTGAATGTCGTGTCCAGCCTCGGGCTCGTGCCAATAAAAGCCTTCGGCCATCGGTGCCACCGCTATCGCAAAGCGCTCGGTGTTGGCTTGAAACTCAATCAAGCTGGCCACGCTGGGCGGCTCGATGCGGCTGTCGCGCATCAGCTCCAACAAGCTTTGGCGGCGGCCTTCGGTTTCGGCGACGATGAGGACTCGGCTGCTTGTGTGTGCGATTGCAGCGATGTGCGCCTGCAAGCGTTTCAAAGGCTCGGGCGCGCCGCGGTCTACGCTGAGGTCGGGCAGGGCGCGCGCCCAATCAGTCGCTTCTTTGCCGCGCACGGCCAAAGTGGAATGCGCGCTGGCCAGCACAAAGAAGTCGTCGGGCTTGAGGAACAAATCTTCGGGTGGCAACAGCGGGCGTTCGCGGTCGTGTTGCAAGAAGCGGTGACGCTCGCGGGTCTCGCTCCAAAAGCGTTTCAGGGCTTCGTCAATTTCGCCGTGCAAGGCCAGCGTGGCGTTGGCACCGAGGTAATCAAAAATGGTGGCGGTGCTGTCAAAAAACAGCGGCAGGTAGTACTCAATGCCGGCCGTCGCGATGCCCGCGCCGATGTCTTTGTAGAGCCGCGTTTTGGTCGGGTCGCCTTCCATGCGTTCGCGCCAGCGGGCGCGAAATGCCGTGCGTGCGGCCTCGTCCATCGGGAACTCGCGCCCCGGCAACAAGCGCACTTCGGGCACGGGGTAGAGGCTGCGTTGGCTGTCGGGGTCGAAGGTGCGAATGCTGTCGACTTCGTCGCCAAACAAGTCCACCCGGTAGGGCACCAGCGAGCCCATCGGGAACAAATCGATCAGCCCGCCGCGCACCGCGTATTCGCCTGGAGACACCACCTGCGTCACGTGGGTGTAGCCCGCCAAGGTGAGCTGCGACTTGAGCGCGGCTTCGTTCAGCTTTTCCTTCTGCTTGAAGTTGAAGGTGTAGCCGGCCAAAAAACTCGGCGGTGCCAAGCGCACCAGCGCAGTGGACGCAGGCATCAACACCACGTCCACTTCGTTTTGATTGCCGTGTTGCAACAAGCGCCACAAGGTGGCCAAGCGCTCAGAGATCAGGTCTTGATGCGGCGAGAACGTGTCGTAAGGCAGCGTCTCCCAATCGGGGAACACCGCTACGCGCAACTCGGGCGCGAAGAAGGCCAGCTCGCCTTCCAAACGTTGTGTGTCGGCAGGTTCGGCGGTGACGATGGCGGTGAGCTTTTTTTGCGCGCTTTGGGCTTGCGCAAAACGCGCCAGCAACAACGCGTCGGCCGAACCAACAGCGCGCGGCAAGCTGAATTTTTTACCAGCGGATATGACGGGAATTTGCATCAATGAGCATTCAAGGGAGCACGCAAAGCAAATCGCCCCATCGGCGTGTGACCGGGGGCGATTCAGTGCCTAGATTATAGAATTCGCCCCTCCAAGTGCTGCCAACGATGACGCCATTCCCCACACTGAGTGCCCTGCCAAGCGACGTACCGAGCGACCTGCAAAGCTCCCCACCAAGCGCCCCTCGCTTTTATGCCGTGGTTCCTTGTGCTGGTTTTGGTGAGCGCTCCGGCGCGTCCATGCCCAAGCAATACCGAACGGTCGCCGGCCGCAGCGTGGTGTCGCACACCCTGGCAGCGTTGGCGCAGGTGGATCAGCTGACTCAGACCCTGGTGGTGCTGAGCCCCGCAGACCGCTTGTTTGAGTCGCATGCACACGGCTTCAAGGGTTGGGTGTCGCGCACCGGTGGTGAGAGCCGCGCTCAGACGGTGTGCAACGGCTTGGACGCGCTGCTGGAACAGGGCGCGAAGCCGTCCGATTGGGTGCTGGTGCATGACGCGGCACGATGTCTGGTTCGCGCCGAGTGGATCAACGCGCTCATCAGCGCCTGCGCTGGAGATGCGGTGGGCGGCTTGCTGGCATTGCCGGTGTCTGACACCTTGAAGTACAGCCGCGACGGCAGGGTGGACGCCACGCTGGAGCGCGCCGGAAAATGGCAGGCACAAACGCCGCAGATGTTTCGCTTGGGTGCGTTGCAACTTGCATTGAAGAATGCCGACTCGTCGGTGACAGATGAATCCAGCGCCATGGAATCCATCGGCATGAGCCCGCTGCTGGTGCGCGGTTCCATCGAGAATTTCAAGGTCACGTTTCCACCCGACTTTGAGTTGGCCGAACGCTTGTTGAAAAACCGAACATGAACTCCAACACCCACAAATCCGCCGCACCCGTCTTTCGCATCGGCGAAGGCTGGGACACGCACGCCTTGGTGACGGGCCGCCCTTTGATTTTGGGCGGCGTGGACATTCCCCACAGCCACGGTTTGATGGGCCATTCCGACGCTGACGCGCTGTGCCACGCCATCACCGATGCGCTGTTTGGCGCGGCCAGCTTGGGCGACATCGGCCATCATTTCCCGGACACGTCGGAGCAGTTCAAAGGTGCCGACTCGATCGCCTTGCTGGCCGAAGCCGCGCGCCGTGTGCGCGGTGCCGGTTGGCAAATTGGCAACGTTGACAGCACCATCATTGCGCAAGCCCCGAAGATGGCGCCGCACGTCTTGGGCATGCGCCAACGCATTGCGCAGGCGCTGTTGGTGGCGGTCGATCAGGTCAGCGTGAAAGCCAAAACCGCCGAGCACATGGGGCCGGTGGGCAAGGGCGAATCAATCGAGACGCGGGCAGTTTGCTTGCTGATGAAAGCTTCAGCATGAAGGCCAGAACATGAAGGCGCCGCCGAGGTTGCAAGCGCTGATCGATGAAGGCCTGATCGACAGCGTGGTGCGCCAGCTCATGAGCGGCAAAGAAGCCATGGTTTATGTGGTGCGCTGCGGCGACGACACGCGCTGCGCCAAGGTCTACAAAGAAGCCACGAACCGCAGCTTCCGCCAAGCGGTGGACTACACCGAAAACCGCAAAGTCAAAAACACCCGGCAAGCCCGCGCCATGGCCAAAGGCAGCAAGTTTGGCCGTGAGTCGCAAGAGGCCGCGTGGCAAAGCGCCGAGGTCGATGCGCTGTACCGCTTGGCCGCAGCCGGTGTGCGCGTGCCCAAGCCCTACAACTTTCACGAAGGCGTGTTGTTGATGGAGCTGGTGTGCAACGAGGAAGGCGACGCCGCGCCGCGCTTGAATGACGTGCAATTCACCCGCGACGAAGCGCTGGCCCACCACGCCACGCTACTGACCGAGGTGGTGCGCATGCTGTGCGCCGGTGTGGTTCACGGCGACTTGTCAGAGTTCAACATCCTGTTGGCCGCAGATGGCCCCGTCATCATCGACCTGCCGCAAGCGGTGGACGCCGCCGGCAACAACCACGCCAAACGCATGCTGCTGCGCGACGTGGACAACTTGCGCGACTTCTTCGGCCGCGTCAACCCGCACCTGCTGCCCACCCGCTACGGCGAAGAAATTTGGGGCCTGTACGAGCGCGGCGGCTTGACACCCGAGACGCC
>JANPNT010000206.1:0-8105 GCA_031427655.1 Burkholderiales bacterium | reverse complement strand
GGGGGGGTCCAACTTGCCGGTGTAACAGGGGGGCGACGCCGTGTGGGCGTAGGTGGCCCCGGGGGTGGGGGCTGGGCGGGCCGATCCGGGCGCCGGGGCCCGCGCCAACCCCGAGGCAGCGCGCTGGCCACTCAACCTGCGTCCCCTTTTTCCACAATGCTGATTGCCGTCGCGGGCAACCGCCTCGCGCCGCAACGCGGTGGTGCGCCGCCAACATCCGTGCGGGCGCCCCAGGTCGCCGACGCCCTGCGCAAAGCCCGGGCAGACAAGCTGCGTTGACCTCAAAACCGTGCCCGCAGAGCGCAGGCTGAGTATCATGTTTGGTTTTGCCGCGCCCACACGATGTCTGTTCCGTCTGATCTTTCTGCTCCCATGATTCGAGTGCGCGGCGCACGCACGCACAACCTCAAAAACATTGACCTCGACATTCCGCGCAACAAGCTGGTGGTCATCACCGGCCTGAGCGGCTCGGGCAAGTCGAGTTTGGCGTTTGACACGCTTTACGCCGAAGGCCACAGGCGCTACGTGGAAAGCTTGTCGGCCTACGCGCGGCAGTTTTTGCAACTGCTGGACAAGCCGGATGTCGATGTGATCGAGGGCCTGTCGCCCGCCATCAGCATCGAGCAAAAAGCCACCTCGCACAACCCGCGTTCCACCGTGGGCACCGTCACTGAAATTCACGACTACCTGCGCCTGCTGTATGCCCGCGCCGGCACGCCTTTTTGCCCCGACCACCATGTGCCGCTGCAAGCCCAAAGCGTCAGCCAAATGGTGGACGCCGCGCTGGCCTTGCCTGAAGGCACGCGCTTGATGATCTTGGCCCCGGTGGTGCGCGACCGCAAAGGCGAATTCACCGAACTGTTTGCCGACATGCAGGCGCAGGGCTATGTGCGCTTTCGCGTCAACGGCACCACTTATGAAGCCGCTGAATTGCCTGCTTTGAAAAAGACCGAGAAGCAGGACATCGACGTGGTGATCGACCGCATCAAAGTCACCGCCGACCCGGCCGCCGGATTGCAGCAGCGCTTGGCCGAAAGCTTTGAAGCGTCGATGCGCATTGCCGACGGCCGCGCCGTGGCGCTGGAGATGGACAACGACAGCGACAAGGACAAGGACAAAAAATCAGAGCACACCTTCTCCAGCAAATTCGCCTGCCCCGTGTGCAGCTATTCGCTCAGCGAATTGGAGCCGCGCCTGTTCTCGTTCAATTCGCCGATGGGGGCCTGCACCAGTTGCGACGGCTTGGGCCACGTCACCGTGTTCGACCCGCATCGCGTGGTCGGCTTTCCCAGCCTCAGCATGGCCAGTGGTGCGGTGAAAGGCTGGGATCGGCGCAACGCCTACACCTTCTCGGTGCTGGAAAGCGTGGCCAAGCACTACGCGTTTGACATCGACCAGCCGTTTGAAGACCTGCCCGCAGACGTGAAGCAAGTGCTGCTGTACGGCTCAGGCACGCAAGACATTTCCTTCACCTACGAGGCCGAAAACGCCAAAGGCAAAACGCGCAGCGTCAAACGCTTGCATCCGTTCGAGGGAATTATTCCCAGCTTTCAAAGGCGCTTTAAAGAAACCGATTCGTCGGCGGTGCGCGAAGACTTGGCCCGCTACCAGGCCGCCAAGCCCTGCCCCGACTGCGAAGGCTCGCGCCTGCGCCGTGAAGCGCGCAACGTGTTTTTGCAAGGGGCGGACGACGCCAAAGGCGAGCCGATATTCCGGGTGGAGCACTTCACCCTGCGCGACTGCCTGGCCTACTTCGAAGGCTTGACGCTGAAGGGCGCGAAGGCCGACATCGCCGACAAAGTGGTGAAAGAAATACGCTCGCGCCTGAAGTTCTTGAACGACGTGGGCTTGAACTACCTCAGCCTCGACCGCAGCGCCGACACCTTGAGCGGCGGCGAGTCGCAGCGCATCCGCTTGGCATCGCAAATTGGCTCGGGCTTGACCGGTGTGATGTACGTGCTCGACGAGCCCAGCATCGGCCTGCACCAGCGCGACAACGACCGTTTGCTCGGCACGCTGCGCCACCTGCGAGACATCGGCAACAGCGTGTTGGTGGTTGAGCACGACGAAGACGCCATCCGCCAAGCCGACCACGTGATCGACATGGGCCTGGGCGCAGGCGTGCACGGCGGATGCGTGATTGCGCAAGGCACACCGGACGAGGTGGCAGCGAATGTGGATTCGTTGACGGGGCGGTATTTGTCCGGGGTGTTGAAGATAGAAGTGCCGCAAAAGCGTGTGGCTCCTCCTGGCTCGGAAGAAGGCTGGGATGGGGGTGTGATGGTGGAACAAGCACCTTCGGTGTTCAACGCTTCCACCCCAACCTTCCCGCCGCCAGGGGGAGGGAGTTTGAATGCCCTCCCGCCGCCAGGGGGTGGGAGTTCGAATGCACGCCTCCTGCCAGGGGGCGGGAGTTCGACAAAAAGCCTCACAAGCAAGCCCTCACGCTTCTTCCCACCCGACCCGAACATCGGTTGGCTGCGCGTCATCAACGCGCGCGGGAACAACCTGCAAAACGTCAGCGTTGGTTTTCCGGTGGGCTTGCTGACTTGCGTGACCGGTGTGTCGGGCTCAGGAAAATCCACCCTGGTGAACGACACCTTGTACGCCGCCGTGGCGCGCAAGCTCTACGGCAGCCACACAGAACCCGAGGCGCACGAAACCATCGAAGGCATCGACGCGTTCGACAAAGTCATCAACGTCGACCAGTCGCCCATTGGCCGCACACCGCGCAGCAACCCCGCCACTTACACCGGCATGTTCACGCCCATACGCGAGCTGTTTGCCGAAATGAACACCGCCAAAGAACGCGGCTACGGCCCCGGCCGCTTCAGCTTCAACGTGGCCGGTGGGCGCTGCGAAGCCTGCCAGGGTGACGGCGTGTTGAAAGTGGAAATGCACTTCTTGCCCGACGTGTACGTGAAGTGCGATGTCTGCCATGGTCGGCGCTACAACCGCGAAACCTTGGAGGTTTTGTACAAAGGCAAAAACATCACCGACGTGCTCGGCATGACGGTGGAAGACGCTTACGCCTACTTCAACGCCGTGCCCAACATCGCGCGCAAGTTGCAAACCTTGTTGGACGTGGGTTTGGGCTACATCCGCCTCGGGCAAAGCGCCACCACTTTGAGCGGCGGCGAAGCGCAACGCGTGAAATTGGCGCTGGAGTTGAGCAAGCGCGACACCGGTCGCACGCTCTACATCTTGGACGAGCCCACCACCGGATTGCACTTTGCCGACATCGCCTTGCTGCTCAAAGTGTTGCATCAGTTGCGCGACGCGGGCAACACCATCGTGGTCATCGAGCACAACCTGGACGTGATCAAAACCGCCGACTGGGTGATCGACATGGGGCCCGAAGGCGGGGCCGGGGGCGGCACGGTGTTGGCTGTGGGCACGCCTGAAACGGTGGCGGCCACGCCGGTGAGTTACACCGGGCGGTACTTGTTGCCGCTGCTGAAAAGGTAAGCGAGGAAGGGAAAGCGGCTCAGGCCGACGGCGCTGACGACGAGCGGCTCAGGCCGCTCGGGCAGAAGCAGGATCGCTCAGGCCGCTCGGGCCACAGCCGCTTCAATTTGCGTTTGCACGCGGCGCGTGCCGCGCAACACCAACGCCACATCCAACTCAGCTTGGGGCGCAATGGCCTCGGCCACAGCGTCCAGCGTGTCAGGGTTGGTCATCAGCGCGTGTGCCAACACCGAGAGCGCACAAATGGTGGGGCGTGGCACTTGCGGCGGAAGCTGGCGCGTGGCGATGGCCAAAACGTGGTGACGCACGCTTTGCGTCGCCGCGGGGGCCAAGCCCCAGGTCTCGCACAAAGCGGCACCCAAGGCGTCGTGGCTCACACCGAATTCAGCCAGTTCCATCGCCACCAATTCTTCATCGTTTGCCGCGGCAGCCAGCAAGGGTTGATAGCGCGACGACGAATGACGAAAAAGCACCGCCTTGCCGCACTCTTCGAACAAGCCGGCCGAATGTGCAATCCACGGGTCCACGCTCAGCGCCTTGCCAATGCGGCCCATCAGCACGCCGCGCACGGCCGCGCGTTCCCACATCGACTCCAACTCTGCGGCCGGCGGAAACACCGCCCGCAGCCCCATCTCAAACGTCACCGCTGCCACTTCACGCGTGCCCAAGTAAGTGATGGCCTGCTGGACAGTCCGCACCCGGCCCGACAGCCCATACAGCGATGAATTCACCGCCTTCAGCACCGCCGACGCCAGCGCCATGTCTGACTCAATCAAGCTGCTCACCGCCTGCAACTTCACCTCATCTTCCGACAACAGCAACGACAGTTTCACCAACGAATCAGGCTGCGCCGGAATGTCAATGTTCAGCGAGCGAAGTTCAGCGTCAACGGGCATGGGAAGTCCAAGGTGGGTTCAGGATGTCCTCAGATGCTAGGCAGTGCGGGCGCGGACAGTGACTTGAAAAGACGGGTATGAGGGGCTCAATTCGAAACGCAACACGAGCGGACGCGCTCAGCCTCGCGAGATTCGCAGACTCGGATCGGTCTCGTGCAACTCCACAATTTCGTTGTACTTGTCGATGAGCGACTCCACCGTCACGCGTTGCTGATCCGAGCGAAACCCGCCGAGTTCGTACAAGTTGGCAACCAAAAACTGCTCTGCGTCCAAGATGTCGAGTTGATCCGACACGCCTTGCGCTTCTGCAAACGCGTCAGCTGCAGCCAGCATCGCAAGGCGCGTGATGACGATGGGTTGCCGACCTGCTGCCAAATTCGCAGCGCACTTGCGCATCACCGATTCGCCTGGGGTCATCGTCACGTGCAAAGACGAATTGCCAATTTCAAAGTCGCCCTAACGCCCGCCTGGCGCGTCAACCACTGAAAACCCGTGGGCGCTGCCTTCACCGTGGGTGACGGTTTAAAACCTCAGTGTTCGCAGGCTGTATCGGATGCCCGCCCTCATTTCAAAAACGCGTCAAACCCTGTCTTCAAAATCAGCGCACTCACCACCGCAATGAACACCCAGCGCACGAAGCTCGCGCCGTGCTTCAAGGCCAAACGGGTGCCCAGCAAACTGCCCAGCACATTGGCCACGGCCATGACACCGGCGATGTGCCACCACACGTGACCTTTGTAGGCGAACAGCGCCAGGGCGGCGATGTTGGTGGCGGTGTTGAGCAGCTTGGCGCTGGCGCTGGCGTTCAGGAAGTCGTAGCCCAACAAGCGCACAAACAGAATGACAAAAAAGCTGCCTGTGCCGGGGCCGAAAAAGCCGTCGTAAAAACCGATCACCACGCCGATGGCGCTGGCCAGCCAGGCCTGCGTGCTGCCGCTGTGGCGCGGTGCGTGGGTGACTCCCATGTCCTTGCGCGCCAAGGTATAGATCAGCACAGCGGCCAAGATGAAAGGCAAGGCT
Source organism: Burkholderiales bacterium (assembly GCA_031427655.1). GTDB lineage: Bacteria > Pseudomonadota > Gammaproteobacteria > Burkholderiales > Burkholderiaceae_C > JANYJJ01. The sequence goes on along the minus strand of JANPNT010000206.1, from coordinate 2,721 downwards.
TTGCGCAAGCCGTTGGCGTTGACCAGCGTAACCGTCCAGGCACCGGCGAAGCTGCCCACCAGCGCGGCTGCGGCTGCGGGCAGCAAGGCACTCCATTGCAACTGCACGCGCCGCGCGTATTGCGCTGTGGCCCACGCCGTGCCCCACACGGCGGCGGCTTTGTTGGTGCCAAACAAGGTGGCCGGTGCGGCGTTGGGAAACACGCTGAACAGCGCGGGCACCAGGATCAAACCGCCACCACCGACGATGGCATCGATGAGGCCTGCGAACAGCGAGGCGAGGGTGACGGTGGCGAGTTCAAGCATGGGGCAGACAGCACCGCGAGGTGAAAGAGAAAAAGGGCGCCGGGATGCCCGACGCCCTTTCATTTTGGCTGTGCTTTAGCTCTTAGCTTTGACGCAGCCTGCTGCTTTAGCCCTCTCAGTGCAAGCCGCGCGTGGCGGCTGGCTCAGGCGCGGCGCCGGGTGATATGCCCTGGCCGCGATGATGTTGTCTCCTCAGCACCCCGCCATGCAAGGCGACGACGTGATCAACACGAAAGCCGCCTTTTGCGAGTGCCCGAATTTTGGGCGCGCGCCCCAAGTCGGGGCATCGGTGGTTTCCCTGCGCGGTCAGGGCGTTTTGACGAATTGCTGTTCGCACCACAACTGGCTTGTAAGCTGTGAGGCTCAAGTCATTTGTTGGAGTTGGTTTTGTTCAAGTCATTCGAGCGCCGCGTTTCGGCCTACCCCGACGCGCTGCCGCCACCACCACCGCCGACCCTGTTCGCCTTCATGTGGGAGAACTCGCGCGGTGTTCGGCCTTATTTGTTTTGGCTGGTTTTATTCACTGCCAGCATCGGCGCGTTTGAGGCTCTTCTGTTCAGCATGATGGCCCACGTGCTGGACGCGTTGGCCACCGTGAAACCAGCCGAGCTGTGGCAACGCGAAGGCCGCACCTTGATGTGGATGGGCGGGCTGTTGCTGGCCAGCGTGGTGTTTGCCACCATGCAGGCGCTTGTCAAATACCAAAGCATCTTCAGCAACTTTCCGATGCGCTTGCGCTGGAACTTTCACCGCCAGATGCTCGAACAAAGCATGGTGTTTTACCAAGACGAATTTGCCGGTCGCATTGCCACCAAGGTGATGCAAACCTCACTGGCGGTGCGCGACACCTGGCTCATCGTCAGTGACATTTTGGTTTACGTGGTGGTGTATTTCGGCACCACGCTGGCGGTGGTGGCGGCCTTCGATGCGTGGCTGGTGCTGCCGTTTTTAGGTTGGCTGGCGCTGTACATCGGGGCGCTGTATTACTTCGTGCCGCGCTTGGGCAAAGTGGCGCAGACGCAGGCCGATGCGCGCAGTTTGATGACCGGCCGCGTGACCGACGCCTACACCAACATCGCCACCGTAAAGCTGTTCTCACACTCTCAGCGCGAGGCCCCACTTTGCGCGCAGCGCCATGCAGGAATTTATGGTCACGGCTTACGGCCAGATGCGTTTGGTCACTGCGTTTGAAGCGGTGAATCAGATCTTGAGCGTGCTGTTGATCGCCGCCATCACCGGCACCGCTTTGTGGTTGTGGGTGCCGGGCTTGGTGGGCGTGGGCGCGGTCGCAGCAGCCACCGCCATGGCGTTTCGACTGAACGGCATTTCGCATTGGGTGATGTGGGAAATGTCGAGCTTGTTCGAGCACGTGGGCACGGTGCAAGACGGCATGCTGACCTTGTCGCGCACGCGCGCCGTAGTGGACGCGCCGGATGCGAAAGACTTGGTGGTGACGCGCGGTGAGGTGAGGTTTGAGGACGTGGTGTTTTCTTACGGTGCCGTCAAAGCTGAAGGCGAACAAACGGTCATCGACCACCTTCAACTCACCATCCAGCCCGGCGAAAAAATTGGTTTGGTCGGCCGTTCAGGCGCAGGCAAAAGCACGGTGGTGAACTTGCTGCTGCGCTTGTACGACCTGCGCAGCGGGCGCATTTTGATTGACGGGCAAGACATTGCGCACGTCACGCAGACCAGCCTGCGCCGTCAAGTGGGCATGGTCACGCAGGACACCTCGCTGATGCACCGCTCGGTGCGCGACAACATCAACTACGGCCGCCCTGACGCCACCGAAGAACAGATGCTGCACGCCGCCCAACGCGCCGAGGCCGACGCCTTCATCCAGCACCTCACCGACCCCAAAGGCCGCACCGCGTTTGATGCCCACGTGGGCGAGCGCGGCGTGAAATTGTCGGGCGGGCAACGCCAGCGCGTGGCGATTGCGCGTGTGATGTTGAAAGACGCGCCGATTCTGTTGCTGGACGAAGCCACCAGCGCGCTGGACAGCGAAGTGGAAGCCGCCATTCAAACCAGCCTGTACAAACTGATGGAGGGCAAAACCGTGGTGGCCATTGCGCACCGCCTGTCCACCATCGCGGCCATGGACCGGCTCGTCGTCATGGACCGCGGGCGCATCGTCGAGGTCGGTGACCACCACAGCCTGCTGGCCGCGGGTGGCATCTATGCCCGCCTGTGGGCGCACCAGATCGGCGGATTTCTGGCCGCACAGGATGGACATGGGTTTCTTGGGGTCGCGCCCCGAGATCTGCTGAATGCGGTCCACGGCCTTCTTGCGCGATACGAGGCAGCCCAGGCCGAAGAGCGTATCCGTGGGATAGGCGATGACGCCATCGCGCTGTAGCAGTTCTGAGATGCGCTCAAGGTGGCGCAGCTGGGGGGACTCGGGGTGCAGGGTGAG
>JANPNT010000205.1:0-15185 GCA_031427655.1 Burkholderiales bacterium | reverse complement strand
ATACATGAGCATGAGCGCAATAAGGCGGACTTTGGTTTTATGCGAAGTCGCCCTAGCCGGCTGAGCGACCCTACGCTGTAAACGCGGTGTTTGACGAATTGGCGCGGGTCTGGACTTCACATTAAAAAGAGCGTCTCCTGCGGTGGCAACCCCACTTCAGGAGACCGTCATGGATGCGTTCGATTCCATTCACTCTTTGCCAGCGGCATGGCTGCGCGCCAGCGCACTGGCGCCTTACGTGTCGGCCTATTGGTGCCGATTGATCGAACAGCGCTACGCCGCGACCACGGTGCGCGTGTATTTGTGCGGCGTTGCGCACTTCGCGCGGTGGTCACGACGACGCAGGCTTGACCTTGGTGCGCTTGACCAGAATGTGCAGTGCTTCGTGGACAAGCACCTGCCGCACTGTTCTTGCCCGTACCCGGTGCAGCGCAGCCGTCATCAGATCCGCGCGGCGCTGAGGCATTTGCAGGCCGTGCTTGTCGACGCCGGCGTTCAATCTGCCGCCTATCGCGTCGATCCGGTTCAAGACGAGTTACGTCGCTTCGATGAGCACATGAAGCAGGCCAAGGGTCTGGCTGCGAGCAGTCGGCTTCGCCAGCTGACCATGGTTCGATCGCTGTTGCGCCAAGCGGCTTCGGTCACGCCGACCGCCGATGAACTGCGCCACTTCATCGCGCAGGAACTCTCGCGAGTAAGCCCGGCGAGTGCAGGCTCGGTGACCACTGCACTGCGTGGCTACCTGCGCTTCCGAGCGTTCGAAGGTGATCGTGTCGAGCATCTGCTTCCGGTCATTGCTTCACCTGCTCATTGGCGCTTGGCACCGCTGCCTCAGACGCTGTCGCGCGCCGAGGTCGCACAGTTGCTCAACGCGTTCCCGCCCGAGCTGCCATCACGTCTTCGCTGCTACGCCATCCTGCGCTGTGTGGTTGACCTGGGCTTGCGCAGCCGAGAGGTCATCAATCTGGACTTGGACAACATCGACTGGGCGACCGGCATCTTGCGCATCGTGAAGTCCAAGTCGCGTCGCGTGGACGTGATGCCCTTGCCGCAAGCCACCGGCAGCGCCATCGCCTCCTACCTTCGCTCGGAGCGACCACAGACTACCAACCGAAGGATATTCGTCCGTCATGTGGCGCCCTTGGACAAGCCTGTGGGGTCTGATGTCGTTCGCCGTGCGGTGCGGGAAGCGTATCGACGCTGCGGGCTGCCCCATACGGGGGTGCATATCCTGCGCCACACCCTGGCCAGCCGCTTGCTGAATACCGGCGCAACACTCAAGGAAGTCGCTGACGTGCTGCGCCACCGCGAGCTCGACACCTCGCTGATCTACGCCAAGGTTGACATCAGTCGGTTGTCGGCCGTGACGATGCCGTGGCCTGGGAGCGCGCCATGACCGCCGGCATCACAGTGGAGGCCGCTGTGCAGCGCTACCTGCAACAGCGTCGGCAGCTTGGCTTCGCCCTGAAGTCTCCCGGTACCGAGCTCCTACGCTTCGCGCGGTTCGCCGATGCCCGGTGTCATCAAGGGGCTCTGACGCAGGAGCTTCAGCTCGAATGGGCGCGAGAACATGTCCTGCGAACCGGCCCCGTCACTGCTGCTCGAAGGCTCGAGATCGTTCGACCCTTTGCGGCCCACTACCGCCAGTTTGAGGTTGACACTGAGGTGCCGCAGTCGGGCATCCTTGGCCGCGGCCACAGGCGAGCGGCGCCGCACATTTACACCGACCAGGAGGTTCGCGAGCTGCTTGAGCACGCGGGACGCTTGACCCCGCACGGCGGATTGCGCCCGTTGATGTACCGCACACTATTTGGCCTCATCTCCGCTGCAGGGCTTAGGGTCTCCGAGGCCTTGAAGTTGCAGGTCGCAGATGTTGATCTGAATGGTGCGACGGTCACCGTGCGCCAGACCAATTTCCACAAGTCGCGGTGCCTGCCGCTGCATGTGAGTGTCGTGCAAGTCCTGGCGGCGTACCGGCAGGTTCGCGACCGACACGCGGATCCCAGCGCGAATGCGCCGTTCTTCGTCTCGCGAACGGGCGGCAATTTGCCGGTCAGGACGGTAGAGAACTTGTTCGCCCGCATGCGTCCTCGGCTCGAATGGCAAGCGCGCGGGAACCATGTCAATCCTCGCATTCATGACCTAAGGCACACGTTTGCTGTTCGGCGTCTTCAGTGTTGGCACGAGGCGGGCGCGTCCATCGATCACGCCATGTTCTGGCTGTGCACCTACCTCGGCCACACCAAGATCTCTGACACCTACTGGTACCTCACCGGTGTGCCTGAGCTGATGGACATCATTGGCGAGAAGTTCGAACGCTTCGCGCTGCAGGGAGTCCGCGATGAATAAGTCGACATCACCCACCTTCGCCACCCTCGTCCAGGAGTTCTTCACCGACTACATGGTTCAGCAGCGCGCGCTCAGCCCGCGCACGGTGGCTTCGTACCGCGACACCTTCGTGCTGCTGTTGCGCTTCGCGGAGCAACAGTTGGGCAAGGCGCCGGTCAGCGTGCAGCTGACCGACATCAACGCGAAGTTCCTGGCCGCCTTCCTTGATCACCTGGAAGGCGAGAGGCACAACTCCGCGCGCAGTCGCAACATCCGCCTGGCAGCAGTGCGATCGTTCCTGAAGTTCGCCGCGCGACGAGACCTTGCTAATTTGCGTGTCATCGAACAGGCCTTGGCGGTGCCGATGAAGCGCTTCGACCGCAAGATGGTGGGCTTCCTGCCCAGAGAACAAATGCTCGCCGTGATCGACGTTCCAACCCAGACCTGGATCGGTCAACGTGATCGGCTGCTGCTGACTCTGATGTTCAACACAGGTGCACGGGTGTCGGAGATCATCGGCGTTCGGGTGGCCGACGTCGTGCTGGGCCCGACGTCAAGCATCCGTTTGCATGGCAAGGGGCGTAAGCAGCGCTCTTTGCCGCTGTGGAAGACCGTTGCCAGGGCCGTGCGAGATTGGCTCCACGTCAACCCACAGCTACAGGCCGATGCAGCGTTGCTGCCGCGCCGCGATGGGAAGCCGATGACGCGAGCGAACGTTGCTCAGCGCTTGAAGCTCGCAGTCAAGGCGGCCACGACTAAGTACCCCGATCTGGCCAAGATGGCGGTGACACCTCACATCGTTCGGCACTCGACCGCGATGAACTTGCTTCAGTCAGGAGCCGATCCGTGCGATATCGCGTTGTGGTTCGGTCACGAGAGCCTATCGACAACCCATATGTACGTCGAAGCAGACCTCGCGATGAAGGAACGCGCATTGGCGCGGCTGAAACCGCCCGAGATCAAGCAGGCGGGGTACCGTCCACCGAAGGCCTTGATGAAGTTCCTGCAGTCGCTGTGATTATGTGAAGTGGCTACGACACCACCGCGTCCTTGCATGCAGGGCCGGTGTGTCACTCAACGACGCCGACTTCGCATAAAACCAAAGTTCGCCTTATTGCGCCCCATCGCCCAGGTGCTCGCTTGGACAGGTTGACGGCCCGCATCGGGAAGGCGAGGAGCCGCAGCCAATGATGAACGGGCTGGAGAAGTCAGACCCCGCCGCAGTAGCGATGAAGCCTGCGAACAAGGCCGGGCGACCGGCTGCGGAGTGGGTTGAGCCAAGGGCGGGGGCCGAGGTAAACGCGGGCCAATCAAACACGCGACGGACGCAGAGCCGCAGTCGCGTGTCACAGGGACTGGACCGTGTACGGCAAGCCGCAAGGCCGCGGCCGAAGGAGAAGTTCACCGCGCTGCTGCACCATGTCACCATCGACTTACTGAGGGACGCGTTCCTGGCGCTCAAGCGCCGTACCGCTCCCGGAGTCGATGGTTAAGGGCAGTGGTTACCGGCTACTTCGCGTATCACGCGGTGCCCACGAACTCTCGGGCACTGGGTGCGTTCCGACATCACGTCGTGGATCTCTGGCGACGCTCGCTGCGGCGACGAAGTCAAAAGGACGGGATGAAGTGGGAACGAATGACGAAGATCGCTGCGGACTGGCTGCCGCCACCTCGAATCCAACATCCATGGCCGGACCGGCGGTTTGCCGTCAAACACCCAAGGTGGGAGCCGAGTGCGTGAATTGCGCATGCTCGGATCTGTGCGGGGGGCGCTCAGTAATGGGCGTCCCCACCGCGATCGGCTTCCGCCACTGCCCGCCCCAAACCCGCCAGCGTCGTTTGCAGTTCAGCCAACTCGGCCAAGTTGTTCTCGCTGAGCAGCCCCCGGGTCGGCGACCAGCACCACGCGCTTAAGCGGGTAGCGCGCCAGCGGCGACTTGATCATCGGCGACAACGTCTTGGCCTCGGCGAGGTTGCCCGGATGGTTGCTCAACGGCTTGCTCGCTGCAGCGTTTAACGAACCTCGCCCCGCACTCACGGCAATGAACGACGCCTGGTAGCTGAAGCTCTATCCGCCTGACAGGCTGTGGCGGTCATCTGAGTGCGCACCCACCAAATGATGTGTGCAATTGAGAAGTGTCAGTGTGTGAGGAAACTGCGCTTCGACGACGCTTACTGAGGTGTTTCCAAAGTGCGAAGGCGCTTCAAAGCCGGTGGCTACCGCCACGTGCGTTAACAACATTTCGCGTATGACCATCCCGTGGGTGACCACGGCCAGCGGCCCCGACATCGATTTACGCAGGCCAACGATGTAGCAAAACGCTTGCGCCACGCGGCTTGAAAAATCAAACGCCGATTCACCACCCTCCGGTGCGTCCCACATCACCAGCGGGTTGAAACCCAAGTTGTCGTAAGGCAGGCCTCGCAGGTCGCCGAAGTTGCGTTCTTGCAGCAGCTGCGACAGCTCTGTTTGCAATCCACACGCCAGCTCGATTTCGCGAGCCGTCTGCAAGGCGCGAGGCAGGTGACTGCTGACCATTCCCACCAATCCGCAACGACTCATGCGCTGTGCGAGCAGGCGTGCCTGAGCCAGGCCGCGAGCGCTGAGCGGTGTGTCAGCGGGCTGTAACACCCGCGCCACGTTGAGTTCGGTTTCGCCGTGGCGTATGAGGTAGATGGTCATGAAGTTCTGGGCATTGAACAAACGCCTAGTTTGGCCCACGCCCTACACTGAAGTTCACGAATACTTCCCGACTTGGCTCGCTCACCGTGTCCCTGCATTCCTACACACCGCCTCTGTTTCGCCACTGGTTCGCCGTTGCGCTGAGCTGGTCGGGCGGGTGGGCGCAAATCGTTCACTTCAGCGCGCAGATTTTGGTGCTGGCCTTGTCGCCGTCTAGCTACCGGCGCAGCCAGCGCGGCATGCTTGTGCGCAGCATCTACCGCGCCACCCGGCCTTTGTTGTTGAGCTTTACCCTGCTCTCGGCCGTGGTGGCGTTGGTGATCATTCGCATCGTCGTGGCCACTTCTCTGAGCTACGGTTTGTCGCGCTATGCCCTGGACGTTTTGGTACGCACTTTGGTGCTGGAACTGATTCCGCTGTCGGCCGCGTTCGCGGTGGCGATCCGCTATTCGCTGGCTGCCGGAGACGAAGTTCGGGCCCTGCGCGCGCAGGGGGGATTCCAGGCCCAACTGAAGCGCGGTATCGACCCAACACGCGACATCGTCTTGCCGCATGTCCTGGCCAGCACCTTCGCTGTGGTGACGCTGGCCTTGCTCAGCAGCGTGGCCACCTTGGCGCTGACTTACCTGTCGGTGTACGGCTTGGCGCTGTGGGGCCTCGACAATTTCACCCGCGCGGTGGGCCAGGTTTTCAACCCCGTCATTGCTTTGATCTTTCTGATCAAGACGGTGTTTCTGAGCTTGGCAGTGGCGGTGATACCGATGGTCACCACGCCTCGCGAACTCGTCGCCAGCGTGCCCGCGAGCGGGCGCGCACCGGCCGACCTCGCACGCTTGGCGCGCCTCTTGGCTGTCATTTTGTTGATCGAGGTTTTGTCGCTGGTCGGCAACTACTATTGACGTGATGCAGCCTGATCTTGACCCCACCAGCAGCGCAGCGCCGGTCGCCCACCTTGACCTCAAGGCGCGCGCGCTGTTGTTGTGCGTGCTGTTGGTGCTTGCATTGGCCGTCGGTTATGTGCTGTTCGCACGAGGTGCGTTTGAGCGCAGCCAAAGCTTGGTGCTGGTGGCCGACACCTCCGAGGGCGTGGTGGTGGGCATGGACCTGACCTTTGCGGGTTTTGCCATCGGACGCGTCAATCGCATCGAGCTGTCGCCCGAAGGCAATGCCCGAATCATCGTCAAAGTGCCGAACAAAGACGCCCATTGGTTGCGTGAGTCCAGCGTGTTCACCATGGAAAGCGGCTTGGTCGGCGCGCCCAAAATTCGCGCGTACAGCGGCATCTTGACCGACCCAGCGTTGCCCGACGGCGCGGTGCGCAAACTGCTTGCGGGCGACGCCGCCGCAGAGATTACCAAGCTCCTGTCCAGCGTGCGCGACTTGATGGCCAACCTCACCGCGCTCACTGCTTCAGACTCGCCGTTGAGCGCCAGCCTGGGCAATGTGCAGAAGCTCACCGACAAACTGCAAGGCCCACGCGGTGCTTTGGGGATGGTGTTGGGCGACGAGAAAGAAGCGCAAAAAATCATCCTTGCTTTAGACCGCACCAACGCTTTATTGGGGCGCTTGGACGGCTTGGCTTTGAAGGCCAATGGTCTGCTGGGCACGGCCCAAGGGCTGGCCACAAAGGCCGATGCGCAAGTGTTTGGAAGCAATGGCCTGATGACAGAAACCCAGGCCACTGTGGTGCAACTCAACGCCTTGCTTGGCGATGCCCGCAACAGCTTGAAAAAAGTGGACGGCGTGCTGCAAGAAGCTCAGGCGATTGCCACCAACACACGCGAAGCCAGCGCCGATTTGGGAACGCTGCGCACCGAAGTGGAAGGCAGTTTGCGAAAGATTGAAGGCTTGGTCAATGAAATCAACCGGAAGTGGCCTTTCAAGCGCGACGCGGAGTTGAAGTTGCCATGAAGCGACTTGCGGGAGGACTGGTTTTCGGCACTGCCGCGCTGTCGGTCGTATTGTTTGTTGGCTGCGCCAACACGCCACCCACGCCCGACTGGCAGCTCAATGCCAAGAGCACCTTGGAGCGTTCGGTGCAAGCCTATTTACAGGGCAACTCGAGAGTCGCGGCCGTTGAGTTTGCGGCTTCTCGCACCGCACTGGCGCGCACTGGCCGCGCCGACTTGTTGGCCCGTGCCGAGTTGACGCGCTGCGCGGCCAACGTCGCCAGTTTGGTGTTCGAGCCTTGCATTGGCTACGCGCCTTTGGCGGCCGATGCAGGTGAACCTCAGCGTGCTTACAACGACTACTTGCAGGGCGCGCTCCAACCAGCTGACGTCGCCTTGCTGCCAGAGCAGCACCGCGCCTTGGCCGCCGCAAAGCCGTCGCTCGAAAGCTTGCGCACCATGAGCGACCCACTGGCCCAATTGGTCGCGGCGGCGGTGTTGTTGCAAACCGGCCGGGCTGAGCCTGGGGTGATCGACATTGCTGTGACCACGTCTTCAGCGCAAGGCTGGAGCCGCCCTTTATTGGCTTGGCTGAACGCGCAGCTCATGCGTGTGCAAGCTGCAGGCGAGGTGGGCCAGGCGGAGCAACTGCAGCGTCGGATCGCCCGAGTTCTTGAAACCGCGCCAGCGCGTTAGGCGCGTTTATTTCAAGCCTTGGCGGTGGTGCCCGCGCGTGCACAAGCGGCCGGACTCGCTCCTGAGTCACCGCCGTAGCGCGCCATCGTCAAGCCCTCCATGTCGATGGCGGCAGCCTTGCCCGACATCACATCGGCCATGACGCGGCCCGTGCCCGCCGCCATCGTCCAACCCAAAGTGCCGTGGCCGGTGGCGAGGTACAAATTGCGCAGCTTGGTGCCGCCCAAGACCGGTGTGCCGTCGGGCGTCATGGGCCGCAAGCCGCACCAAAACTCGGCGCGCGTCACGTCGCCGCCGTCGGGGAAAAGGTCAGTCACCACGTGCTCCAACGTGCGGCGCCGCGCGTCGTGCAAACGCAGGTCGTAGCCCGCCAATTCGGCCGTGCCGCCCACGCGGATGCGGTCGCCCAAACGTGTGACGGCCACCTTGTGGGTTTCATCCATGACGGTTGATTCAGGCGCGCCGCTGGCTTGCGTGATGGGCACCGTGATGCTGTAACCCTTGACCGGATAAACCGGAATGTCGATGCCAATCGGCGACAACAACTTCGGTGAATGGCTGCCTGTGGCCAGCAGGTAGGCGTCGGCTTTCAAAAGGCCCGCATCGGTGGTCACCCCCGTGATCACAGCGCCGTTGGATTGCAGCTTTTGGATGCGCGTGCCGTGGCGAAAAACAACGCCGCGCCTTGCCGCCAAGGCGGCCAAGTTTTGTGTGAACTTGAGGCAATCGCCGGTCTCGTCCCCCGGCAGCAGCAAGCCGCCCACAAACTTGTCTTGCACCTTGCCCAGCGCCGGCTCATAGCGGATGCAGCCTGCGCGGTCGAGCAACTCAAAGCGCACGCCGTAGCGCTGCAGCACGGCGATGTCCGCGCCGGTGCCTTCGAGCTGCGCCTGCGTGCGAAACAGTTGCAGCGTGCCTTGTGTGCGCTGGTCGTATTGCAGGCCGGTCTCGGCGCGAAGCTCTTTCAAACAATTGCGGCTGTACTCGGCCAGCCTCACCATGCGGCCTTTGTTCAACTCGTAGCGCGCGGTGGTGCAGTTGCGCAGCATGGCCACGCCCCAACGCAGCAAGTTCATGTCCAGTTGCGGCCGTATCACCAAGGGGCGGTGGTGCATCAGCAGCCACTTGATGGCCTTGAGCGGCACGCCCGGCCCGGCCCATGGCGCGGAATAACCGGGCGACACCTCACCCGCGTTGGCAAAGCTGGTTTCCATGCCGGGCGCACTCTGACGGTCTACCACCGTGACGTCGTGGCCCGCTTTGGCGAGTTGGTAGGCGCACGTGACGCCGATCACTCCGCTGCCCAAGACAGCTACTTTCATGCCTCAACTCCTGTTGAATGTCACTAAGTCAGGTCGATCAACCACCGAAACTTCAGTGTCACATCGTGAAGGCGGTTTTAATCACCAAGTTGAAACGATCTCCTTTGGCTCAATCCCTGCTGTTGAAACTGACCGAATGCGGGCTTCGCGCCTAGTCACAAAGCACAGCGAAAATCAAGCCACACCGCAGGAAATCCAAAGCGGCGCAGAAAACTCAAAGCAGTCAAGGAAATGCATGTCATCTGTTCCCCACTACACAGCTCCCGCTCACTTTGACGACGCAAGCGCCGCGCTGAAGCAGGTGCAAGCCATCTACGCGTCCAGCGTGGCGCACTTGCGCGCGGCCTTGCAAGGTTTTGTCGCGGGCGACTCCAACCCCGGCCATGTGCGCGCTTGCTACCCTTTTGTGCGCATCCACACCAGCACCAACGCGCGCGCCGCCTCAACTTTGAGCTACGGCTTCGTGGCCGGGCCCGGCACTTATGAGGCCACGCTGACGCGCCCCGATTTGTTTGCCGACTATTACCTGCAGCAATTCAAACTGCTGCTGCTCAATCACGGCGTGACCATTGAAGTAGGCACCAGTTCGCAGCCCATCCCGGCGCACTTTTCTTTGGCCGACAACGACCACCTCGAAGGCACGCTAGACGCTCAGCGCCGCGTGCTGATGCGCGACCAATTCGACCTGCCCGACCTCGCCGCCATGGACGACGGCATCGCCAACGGCACTTATGAGCCGTCACCCGGCGCGGCCATGCCGCTGTCGCTGTTCACCGCCCCTCGGGTGGACTATTCGCTGCACCGTTTGCGCCACTACACCGGCTGCGCGCCCGAGCACTTTCAGAACTTTGTGCTGTTCACCAATTACCAGTTCTACATCGACGAATTTGTGCGTTTGGGTCGCGCGGCCATGACGGACGAGGCCAGCGAATACATCGCCTTTGTTGAGCCCGGCAACGTCGTGACGCGACGCGTCGGATCAGCGCCGCATGCGAAAGACGTATTGGGCGTAGCGCCGCCGCGCTTGCCGCAAATGCCCGCTTATCACCTGGTGCGTGCCGACGCTGCGGGCATCACCATGGTCAACATTGGCGTGGGGCCGGCCAATGCCAAAACCATCACCGACCACGTGGCGGTGCTGCGCCCGCACGCTTGGATCATGCTGGGTCACTGTGCTGGTTTGCGCACCACGCAGCAATTGGGCGACTACGTGCTTGCGCACGGCTATGTGCGCGAAGACCATGTGCTGGACGAAGACCTGCCGCTGTGGGTGCCTATTCCTGCCTTGGCCGAAGTGCAGGTGGCGTTGGAGGCGGCAGTGGCCGAAGTGACTCAACTCAAAGGCGCTGAACTCAAACACATCATGCGCACAGGCACTGTGGCCACCACCGACAACCGCAATTGGGAATTGCTGCCCTTCAACAACAGCGTCAGCACACCCGAGCGCCGCTTCAGCCAAAGCCGTGCCATCGCGCTGGACATGGAGAGCGCCACCATCGCCGCCAACGGCTTTCGGTTTCGAGTGCCTTACGGGACGCTGCTGTGTGTCAGCGACAAGCCGCTGCACGGTGAAATCAAGTTGCCCGGCATGGCCAACACGTTTTACCGCGAGCGCGTGGACCAGCATTTGCGCATCGGCATGCGAGCAGTGGAACTGCTGCGGGCTGCGGGGATTGATCAACTGCACAGCCGCAAGTTGCGCAGTTTTTCGGAGGTGGCGTTTCAATGATTGCTTGTGTTGCTCCTTTGCCTTGCAGGGGGAAGGCTGGAATGAGGCGGCACACTTCGACAAGAGTCCAATCGTGTTCTGCGTTTGGACTTCCAGCTCCTCGGTCCGCTTTCGAGACCTGAAAGGGCTATTCGACCGCCCTTGGGGAAGGGAGCAACATAACGCTCAGCGCGTCAAGCAAACCTCAGGGTTTTGGGGCAACAAAATTCCCCACTTGACTTTGCCCGCGGCCGAGCGAGAAGCCTCGTTGCCCGAGCCACCGCGTGCGCCATTCCAAGGCAGCAACCACGTGCCTCGCGATGTGGCTTTCGCCATCAAGGCTTCCAAAGCGGCATCGGGTTTGGCGTGACCGGCAGCGTCATCGGTTTGATCGTCCAGCACAAGCGCACCGCAGTCTTCCACCGCTTGCTCCTTGACCCAAGGCGACTTGAAATGTCGGCCGTCTATCAACACCGCTATCCGCCGATTTTCTTGCACATGCGTGTGCGCCACCATGTTGCCGCCCAACCAAATGTCCGACACCACCAAGCGCAGTGGCGCGGTCGTGTGTTGCGCCCAGGTGGCCTGCGCTTGCTGCGCCAGCACCTCGCCAGGAAAGTTGGCACGCGAGCGGATTTGCAAGTGGTCGGCCAACACGGTTTTTGACAGCACCACCACCGAGCACATCAACATCTGCGCCAACACCACCACTTGCACGGTGGTTCTCTGCATGCGCGGGGTGTCCAGGCGCGGCAGTGCGGCCATGGCCAACCAGCCGACCAACAAGAATGCGTTGGCGCCCCAGCGGCTTTGCAACTCGGTCTCTGTCACCAAGCTGATGAGCACCGTGAGCAGCAATGGCGTGACAGTAGCGATCAACAAAAATCGAATGTCGCGGGGCGAGGCTTTGAAGCTGTTGGCAGGTGCCGCTTCAAGTCGCACAGGTTCTGCTTTGGCGGTGCGGCGCAAAACAAACCACAGGCCCAACGCAAACGGCGACAAGCGCAGTGCCTGGATCAACACAAAGTCCATCAGCGCACGCAAGGTGGCCAGAAAACCTGGCAGCGACTGCGAGACGGCCTGCGCATAGTGAAAGGGCAAGTAGCTGCTTGACTTCAGCCACAGTGCGTGCGGCAACATCACCGCACCGAACACGCCAAAGGCCAAACCCAAGCCCGCGAACGTGCGCCGGTTGTGCAGTTTGCTGTCCACCGCAAAACACACCAGCAGTCCGGTCAAGGGCAGCAAGGCGACGTACTTCACCAACATCGACAAGCCCGCAAACACACCTACCAACACCCATTGATGCCAGGCGCCCGAACGCGTGGCACGGTAGAAAAACAGCCACGTAGCCGCTTGGAAAGGCAGCAGCACGGTGTTGTGGTTGAACGAATCGCCGCCGACGTTGTGATACGCCACCAATGAAGTCAAAGCCATTGCAATGAGCGACCGGCGCGGCGACATGAATTCGCAGCCCAGCTTCCACGTCAGCGCCAAGGCCAGCGTGACGCAAAGCTGGGTGGCCACAAACGGCAGGGTGACAGAAGGGCCGAAGACGTTCAGCAGGCCGTGCATGATCCAAGAGGGCAAGGGAGGGTGTTTCCAGTAGCCGCTCTCCATCGAAAACGCCCAAACAAATTGCTCTGCGCTGTCAAGCTCCGGCGCGCGGCGCGTCCAGCCCAAACCCAAGCCCCACAACAAGGTTTGCGCCAGGCACAAAAAAAGCACCCAACGCAACGCTTGAGAGACTTCTAAGCTGGTGGTGCCCGTTCGGGTTGGCTTCCACCAGAACGAGTTGATGACGGCTTGCATGGGACCTGAAAGACCTGAAAACCGGACCGTGTCGGCCCATTGTTCGGCTGCTTTTCGCTGCCTCGACGGCTCGCGTAAAGAACTGTATCTGGCGGATGTCACGCCTTTGTGACGGTTACTACCTAGCTTGGCGTTCTACCCCGCGAATGCAGGGGTCGATGGCACAGGCGGTCAATTCACGGTGAAGCGGAACACGCCGTGCGCATCGACTCGGCGTACCAATTTCCCGTCATACCAAAGCGCATGCAAGTGGGCGATGGCTTCGCCCATGGCGAACGTGGTTTGGTGCAAATCGAGCTTGCGTTTGAACAGCACCATCAGCAAGTCGGCCGCGCTTTGCGGGCTCTGTGCGCAGGCTTCTATCACCTCCGCAAAACGGTCGGCGTGATGGGTTTCGAGCTGGGCAATGCGGGTGTGCAAACCGCGAAACGGGCGGCCGTGTGAGGGCAGCACCAAGGTGTCGGCAGGGATCGCACGCATGCGTTCCAGCGAGTCGAGGTACTGCTTCAGCGGATCGGCCTCGGGCTCCAAGTCCATCACGCTGATGTTGGTGGAGATGCGCGGCAACACCATGTCGCCGGAGATCACCACACCCTGCGCTTGGTCGTGCGCTTGGTCGTGTGCTGGGCTGTGCAGCGCCATGTGCTCAGGCGCGTGGCCGTAGCCCACATGGCACGTCCACGGCTGGCCGTTGATGTGCAGCACCATGCCGTCCAGCAAGCGCCGGTAACGCGGCGGCACCTTCGGCACCAAGTTGGCGTAGTAGCTGGTGCGGGCGCGAATTTTCTCTTGCGACTCTTCGTCGGTCAGACCGTGGCGGGCCATGAAATCGGCCGTGGCGTTGCCGCCGTGGCCTGCCGTCAGTTCACTCGCCAAACGCGACACGTTGTAGTCGGTGGCGCTGATCCACAAGCGGCAATCGAAGGTGGGGGTTGACCAACGTTCGGTGAGCCAGTTGGACAAACCCATGTGGTCGGGGTGCATGTGCGTGACGATGACGCGCAGCACCGGCAGGCCTTGCAACTCGGTCGCGAAAATTTGCTCCCAGGCCGCACGCGTGGCGTCGTTGGCAATGCCGCAGTCGACGATGCTCCAGCCTTCAATGCGGCCGTCGGGCGTGTCCATGTAATCACGCAGCAGCCACAGGTTGATGTGGTCCAGCGCAAACGGCAACTGCATGCGCAACCAGCGCACGCCAGGGGCCACTTCGATGGTGCTGCCGATGGCGGGCAGGGTGTCGCCGCAGGGGTAGGCGAGCAGCTTTTCTTGCTCGTTCATCGGTTTGGTGTCTTTGATCATGGGGTCGCTACACTTTACGTATACGTCAATCCAACCCAGTGTAAGACGCCCATGCCCGCCACCGCTGTCGCTCACGCGTCGCCTACTTTTTCCATCAGCGAATTGGCGCAAGAGTTCGACCTGACCACCCGCGCGATTCGCTTTTATGAAGACAGCGGTTTGCTCACGCCGCAGCGCAGCGGACGCCACCGCGTCTACAGCGCACGTGATCGCACGCGCTTGAAACTCACATTGCGCGGCAAGCGTTTGGGCCTGACTTTGGCCGAGGTGAAGGAGTTGGTGGACATGTACGAATCGCCGCGCGACACCGAGCCTCAGCTCGCCAAATTTTTGGCGGTGCTGGGCGCACACCGCGCTCAGCTGGAGCAGCGCTTGAATGACCTGCACGCCACGTTGGACGAAGTGCGAATGCAAGAAAAACAAGCGCTTCGTTTGTTGGGCACTGACACCACCAAACCCAAGAAACTCAAGTCTTCAAGGCTTCTCTCAACGCAGGATTCCTCATGAACCTTCCCGGCCTGAACTTCCAACTCGGTGACGACGTCGACGCGCTGCGCGATGCGGTGCGAGATTTCGCGCAAGCTGAAATTGCGCCGCGCGCCGAGGCCATCGACCACACCGACCAATTCCCCATGGACTTGTGGGAAAAGATGGGCGCACTCGGCGTGCTCGGCGTCACCGTGAGCGAAGAATACGGCGGCGCGGGCATGGGCTACCTGGCACACATGATCGCCATGGAAGAAATCAGCCGCGCCAGCGCCTCGGTGGGCTTGAGCTACGGCGCGCACAGCAACCTGTGCGTCAACCAAATCAAGCGCAACGGCACGGCAGCACAACGCAAAAAATACCTGCCCAAACTCATCACCGGTGAACATGTGGGCGCACTGGCGATGAGCGAGCCCGGTGCCGGTTCCGACGTCATCAGCATGAAGCTGAAGGCCGAGGAGCGCGGCAGCGTGTACGTGTTGAATGGCACCAAGATGTGGATCACCAACGGCCCCGATGCGCACACCTTGGTCGTCTACGCCAAGACCGAACCCGAACTGGGCGCGCGCGGTGTCACGGCCTTCTTGATTGAGAAAGACATGCCCGGCTTCAGCGTCGCGCAAAAGCTCAGCAAGCTCGGCATGCGCGGCAGCCATACCGGTGAGCTGGTATTCCACAACGTTGAAGTGCCGCTGGAAAACGTGCTGGGCTCGCTCAACGGCGGTGCCAAGGTGCTGATGAGCGGCTTGGACTACGAGCGCGCCGTGCTCGCCGCTGGGCCCATCGGCATCATGCAAGCGGTGATGGACAACGTGGTGCCTTACATCCACGACCGCAAGCAGTTCGGCCAGAGCATTGGCGAATTTCAGCTCATTCAAGGCAAGGTCGCCGACATGTACACCGTGCTGCAGGCTGGCCGGGCGTTTTGCTACACCGTCGGCAAAAATCTCGACATGCTGGGC
>JANPNT010000204.1:0-7979 GCA_031427655.1 Burkholderiales bacterium | reverse complement strand
GTTGCGGTCTAGTTGCTGGTCGCCGAGCTTGATCGCTGCGTGCCAAGCCGCAGTCCAGCACTACAAACGCAAGGACGGGTCTTTAGTGACTTCTTCGAGATGCCGTCGCCACTCTTTTTCTCTAGAAACGTAAACGTAGTTGGTCAGCTCATCGACCATGTCCGGGTACAGCGTGAGAGGCGAGATCGCGCCGTGCATGAACATTCGCGCGTTGATGCGGGAGCGTTTTCTTTTCCCGAAGAACGCGTTCTGCCAAACCAACGCTCTGCGAGCCGGATGTACTTTTGAAGACAGTATGTTTTCGAGGACACCACCTGGCAAATAAAACTCGAGTGGGCGCTTAGGTTTGCTGCCTTTCAGCAAAGCCAAAGCTTTTTCAAGCATCTGCTTTTCCGCGATGGGCAGGTCTTTCCCAAAAACGTCGAGCACTTGGCAGTACCTTCGCAAATCCCAAATGGTCATGTCCAAATCCAACAAGGCAGGCCCCTCGACGAAGTAGGAAACGCCGAGGTACCGATCCGGCCCGTAAGTTGCGACGTGATCAATGAACTCTCTGCTCCTGAGTCCGAGTTCAACGTTGAATGGCAACTGAGACGTTAATGACAGCGCCTTGAGGATGTCGTGATTCACGTTCTTTGCGGGAATTCGGTTCACGAGCAGGATGTACTTCACTTACTTTTCAAGGGCCTGCTGGGCAGACCGCAGGAACTGCGGCAGCAACTCCGCGCGGCATGCCAGACGAGCTGCGATGTAGTCGCCGTCAGCCATGTCGCGAAAAGACCGCACCGCGAAATCGTCGACGCGGCGATGCAGTTCATCTTTCGTGTCATTCATATTTGTTCCTGTCGACGGGTGACTTTGAAATCACATTTTTTTGGACTGGGCAGGCCAAGCACGAGGCGATTCTGTGCGCGGTACTGCGTGGCGTAGGGCGTCAAGCCGCTGGTGCGCGCCATGACGGCACCCGCCAAAGCCAGAGCGTGGCCGGTGGTCGCGGCAAGGTTCGATTCGAACGCATTCGTTTGTTCAAAAGCACTGGCGCGTTGAAACGCTTCGCGCAGCCCGCCCGCTACGCTCAAGCGCTGCGCTTCAGCGAGTCGCTGCATGCGCGGCGCGGCCGCGTCGAAGGCGTGTTGCACGTCGGGCGGCAAGCTGCTGCCGTCGTCGGGAAAAATTTGGTTTTTCAGAAGGTGAGCCGGCTTTTTCAGCCAACGCACCGCATCCACCCACGCAGGCTCGTCCACCGTTCGCGCGCGCTCGGTGAGCTGGTTCAAGGGCACAGAAAAATCCATGCACCTCAGACCTCGAAGTGGCGCAGGAAAGAGCGCCTCGCAAACTGCGCCAACATCTGCGCGGCGCTGGCGTGGTCGTGCACAAAGGTGACTTGGCAGCGCTCACCCACACGGGCAGGGCTGTTCACGGCCAATCGCAAATCCCACTGAAAACGTGGCGCGCGCGGTGCGGCCTGATGTGTCGGTGCTGTCCGTGGCAATGCTGCCGCCTGAGTTTTCGCCCAAGGCGACGCTGCCAAGCGCGCTCAAACCCACAGCCTTGGCGCGCTGGCCCTGCAGCTCAGGCGCGTTCAGCACAAAGCGCGCTGCCTTCCAGGCTGGTGGCTGCAACAGCAAGGTCCACAGCGCCAAGCCCACTGCTGCCAAACCCAACATCGGATGCATGCTGGCCAGCAACAACGCCAGCCAGGCCATCAACACCACGCGGTAAGGCCACGACAGCGGTGCAAAAGCCGACAACCAAAGCCGCGCGCCGGGTGCGTCGCCTTCAAAAGCGGCCGTGTTTTTGACATGCAGCAGCCACCGCTTCGCCAAAAAACGCCACAGCGCTTGGCTGCGCTGGGCCCAATGCGGCAGCTCTAAAAAGTCGGTCATTACGTGATACCCGTCAAAGCGCAGCATGGGGTTGCCGTTGACGAGCAAGGTCGACAAATCGCCGATCAAAAGAACTGCCAAGGCAGCGTTTTTCAGCAGTCCGGCCTCCAAACTCAGCCGCAACAGCAACGCGAACAGCGCCAGCGCCAGCTCGACCACCAACTGCACCTGCGCCAAGGCCAATTGGCTGCGCGCTTGTTCCAGCTTCGAGCCGGCCAACACGATTTGCGCGGGGTCGTCTTTCGACATCGCCTCTCAGTACGGTTGGTCGAGCTGCGCGATCTCGCTTTGCCACTTCTCGCCCTCCAGCTTCAGGTCTTGGTCTTCCAGCTGCACCAGCACGTCGTCGGCGCGCACCGCTTCGCCCGGGCGCCTTGAGACTGTCCGCACGAACCGATCTGCCGGTGCCGCAATCACGCGCTGCACCGCGCCTTCGGCTCGCGCCTGAGCCACCACGCGGTAGGTCGTGTTCGCCTCCGAAAACGAGAAAGGTGCGAATTAACTGGCCGCCGCGCTGCTGCGACAAGCTGGCGTGCAAAAAGCTCACGGCAGTGTGGTTGCCCCGCCGTGCCACGGAGCTGAGCCCCCGACGCAGCAACATGCAAAATCCGGCGCAATTGCTGCAATCGCCCACTCGCCCGCTCGCCCACTCTCCCCAGCCGCCTTGTCAACTCAAAAACCTCGATCCACAGCCGTCACTGACGCGCAAAGCCAGCGCCTCCAAATGGCCGACATCGCGCGCCTGGCGGGCGTGTCGGTGGCCACGGTGTCGCGGGCGCTGAACGGCAGCCCGCTCATCAGCAAAGACACCCGCGAGCGCGTGGAAGAGTTGGCGCGCTCGCTGAACTACGCCATCAACGTGGGTGCCAAAAACCTGCGTCTCAAGCAAAACAAAACCATCGCGGTGGTGATCCCTTACGACAAGGTGTCGCGCCAGCACATTTCTGACCCCTTCTTTTTGGCCATGGTCGGCAGCCTGGCCGACGCGCTGACCGAGCGCGGTTTTGACATGCTGTTGTCGCGCGTGGACGCCGACAGCCTGGATTCCGCCGCGCGGCTTTACAACTCGGGCTTGGCCATCGGCATCATCCTGATTGGCCAATGGCGGCATCACGATCAGCTGAATCAGTTGGCCGCGCGGCGCGTGCCCATCGTCGTGTGGGGCACGCAAATTCCACAGCAGCTGTATTGCACAGTGGGCGGCGACAACGTGGCCGGGGGTTCCATGGCGACCCAGCATTTGTTGGACCTGGGTTACCGAAAAATCGCCTTTGTGGGTGACCTGCAATTGCCCGAAGTGGCGCACCGTTACCTGGGTCATACCGAAGCGCTGGCCAAGCACGGCCTGAAGCCCGACCCGGCGCTGCTGGTGGCGGTGCCGTTCGACGCCGACCAAGCGCGCGCCGGTATCACTCGCTTGTGTGAAACCGGCGCCGCATTCGATGCTGTGTTTGCTTGCAGCGACGTGCTGGCCTCAGCCGCCAGTCAAGCTTTGCATTTGTGCGGCCGCCCAGTGCCGCACAGCGTGGCCGTGGTGGGTTACGACGACATCGAATGGGCCAGCCATTCCAACCCGCCGCTCACCACCGTGCGCCAACCTATTGCCGTGGCCGGGGTGGAATTGGTGGACGCCTTGCTGCGCACCATTGCCGGGGCCAGCGTGCCGCCGCGCTCGCTGGCAGTGGAGCTGGTGGTGCGCGCCAGCGCCCCTGCGAAAGTGGCGTAGCCAGCTTGCAATCAATTGCAAAGCTGGCGATAGCTGCTTCGCCTTTCGCACACTGATGGTTTTATGCAACGTGTCGGCGGGGTGGTCAGGAACCCATTTTCGGGGAGTTTTTCCTCTCTGCGTTTGATTTCGCACCGTGTTTGGGCAGCGTAAACCCTAAACTGCAAACGATTGCATAACCTGTACCGCGCGGATACATTCTCGACGGCGCGCTTACCTGACCGTGGCATCGACCCATCAGGGCGATGCGTGTGCAAAACCCAGCGCAGGCGTTGATACCAGCGGCGCAGACCGCGCATACACGACCTATCACGATATATAGCGACGCAATCAACCTATCCCGACGGAGACAACCATGAACCGCAACTTGAAACCCAATTTGTTGAAACCCAACCGCTTGGCGCTGGCCGTGGCTTTGGCCACCTTGCACCTGGGTGCCGCCCACGCGCAAACCACAACCCCCACACCCGCCACTGCCGCAGAACAACAAGCCGACCCACTGAGGCTGGAGCAAGTCGTCATCACTGGCAGCGCCACGCGCACCACCAAGATGAAGCAAAGCTTGTCGGTCAGCACCCTGGACGCCACCCAGTTGGAGCGCACCGGCGCGACCAGCGCGGCCGAGCTGTTGCGCGCCGTGCCGGGCGTGCGCTCGGAGTCGTCGGGCGGTGAAGGCAACGCCAACATCACCGTGCGCGGCGTGCCGCTGTCGGCCGGTGGTTCGCGCTATGTGCAAATGCAAGAAGACGGCCTGCCGGTGCTGATGTTTGGCGACATCGCCTTTGGCACCGCCGACCAGTTTTTGCGCGCCGACTTCAACGTTGACCGGCTTGAAGTGGTGCGCGGCGGTTCGGCCTCCACCATGGCCACCAACTCGCCCGGCGGCATCGTCAACTTCATCAGCAAGACCGGCAAAGAAGTCGGCGGCAACATCGGCCTCAACGTGGGCCTGGTGCGCAAAGAGCTGCGCCTGGACGCCGACTACGGCGGCAAGATCGGCGCGGCCACCACCTTTCACATTGGCGGTTTCCAGCGCGTGGGCGACGGTGGCCGACCCGCTGAATTCAACAGCGCCAACGGCGGCCAGATCAAAGGCAACATCACTCAAGGCTTGGACAACGGCTACGTGCGCCTGAGCTTCAAATCGCTCGACGACCGCACTCCTTCTTTCTTGCCTGTGCCCGTCAGCACGGTCGGCGGCACCATCAACACCATCCCCGGCATCGACCCGCGCACCGCCTTCTTCATCACGCCCAGCTTGCAACGCGATGTGGGCTTGAACCGCGACAACGGCAGCACCACCAGCAACACCCGCGACGGCCTGCGTGTGAAGAGCACCGCAGTGGGTTTGGAAGCGCAATTGACGCTCGGCGAAGGCTGGACGCTGGACGAAAAATTCCGCCGCTCGTCCAACTCGGGCCGCTTCATCGCGCTGTTCCCCAGCGACAACGGCAACGGCGCTGCCTTCTTCAGCGGCGTGCTGTTCAACACCTCGCTCGACAACATGAGCAACATGTTCAACGACATCAAGTTGTCGAAAGCGCTCGACGTGAACGGTGGCAAGGTGACGGTGGCCGCGGGCATGTTCAACGGCATCCAAGACGTGGCGCAAACTTGGTTTTGGAACACCTACCGCATGCAGTTGGTGGGCCAAAACGCTCAGGTCGTGAACGCCTCGGGTGCACCGAGCGCGGCACCGGTCACGCCGGGCTACAACACCTTCGGCGGTTGCTGTGTTCGCAGCTGGGACGTGCAGTACACCCAAACCGCGCCTTACGCATCGCTGGCTTGGGAAGCGGGCCCGTTGAATATCGACGCCAGCATTCGCCGCGACGGCCAGAAAGCCAGCGGCTTCGCGCTGCAAGACGCGGCGGCCAACGGCGGCACCGCGCCCAACATCCCGGGCTTCGACCCGGCCACGCAGCAGAAGGTCAACTACTCGGTCTCACACACCTCGTACTCGGCGGGCGCGAACTACGCGCTCAACCCCGACTTGGCCGCGTTCGCACGCATCAGCGACGGCGTGTCGTTCAGCGCCGACCGCCTGTTGTACGGCAACCCACTCGACGGCTCCACACCCATCTCGCTCAACAAAGTTCAGCAAACTGAAGCCGGCGTGAAGTGGCGCAATGGCGCAGGCGTCAGCGTGTTCGGCACGCTGTTCAATGCCAAAACCACCGAGAGCAATTACGAGGTCACCACACAGACCTTCACCAGCAACAAGTACAAAGCCAGTGGATTGGAATTGGAAGCGTCGTTCAACCGCGGTGACTTCCACCTGAACGGTGGTGCCACCTTCACGCGGGCTCGCATCACCGAGTCGAACAGCGCCGCCCAAGTTGGCAACAAGCCGCGCCGTCAGGCCGACTTGGTGTGGCAGTTGGCACCGTCCTTCACCTTCGGCCCGGTCGATGTCGGCGCGTCCATCGTCGGCACCACCAAGTCGTTTGGTGATGACGACAACAAGATCACCATGCCCGGCTACACGGTGGTGAACGCGTTTGCCAGTTACCAAATCAGCAGCAGCGCGCAACTCGGTTTGGGTGTCAACAACCTGATGAACACCTTGGGCTACACCGAGGTCGAAGGTGACGGCCACGCTGCCCGTGCAGTGAACGGCCGCAGCGTGCGCGCCACGCTGAAATACAGCTTCTGATCGCTACAGTGAACAGGGCCTTCAACGTGGTGTTGAAGGCCCCACTTCACATGGGTGAGACGACATGAAGTTCGCGATTGCAATTGCCTTGTTGGTGGTGTTTGAGGCCAAGGCTCAAACGCCGCTGACGATGTGGGTACATGCCGGGCCCGGGCCTGAAGCCGACGCCTATTCGGCGGCGGCGCAGGCTTTTTCAGCACAAAACCCCGACATCGCGCTGCGCTTGGTCAAGCTGCCCGAAGGCAGCTACAGCGATCAGGTCTACGCCGCTGCACTGGCGCGCAAGTTGCCCTGCGTGCTCGACTTCGACGGCCCCAATTTGTACAACGTGGCTTGGACGCAGCGCTTGATGCCGCTTGATGGCTTTCCCGAACTGATGCGAATTCGCGCGGACATGCTGCCGTCGTTGGTGCGCCAAGGCAGCTACAACAGCAAGTTCTACGGCATGGGCCAGTTCGACTCAGGCTTGGCGCTGTGGGGCAACAAAGCGCTGTTGAAAAAGGCAAGCGTGCGCATCCCCACGCAAGTGGATGACGCATGGAACTTGGCCGAGTTCCAGTCTGCCTTGAAAGCCCTGCAAGCCAGCGGCTTGAAGCACCCACTCGATATGAAATTCAACTACGGCGCGGGCGAGTGGTTCAGCTACGGCTTCTCGCCCATCGTGCAGAGTTTCGGTGGCGATTTGATCGACCGCGGCAGCTTCAAAACCGCGCAAGGGGCCATCAACGGTGACGCCGCCGTGCGCGCCCTCACCGCGCTGCAAGGCTGGGCCAAGGCGGGTTATGTGAACGCCGCCAGCAAAAGTGACGCCGACTTCATTCAAGGCCGCGCAGCACTGTCGTATGTCGGCCACTGGACGTTCAAAGACTATAAAAAAGCGCTCGGCGACGAGCTGGTTCTGATTCCCATGCCGAAGTTCGGCAGCGCGGCGGTCACGGGTGCAGGCTCGTGGAATTTCGGTATCTCGGCCAACTGTAAACAACCGCAAGCCGCCGCTAAATTGCTGGCGCATTTGATGTCTACGGCCGAGATTCTTCGCGTCACCGAAGCCAACGGTGCGGTGCCCGGCACGAACGCGGCTTTGGCTTTGAGCAAAAACTACGCCCCCGGCGGCGCACTGCGCTTGTACGTCGACCAAATTCAACAAAATGTGGCGCGCGTGCGGCCTGAAACGCCCGCCTATCCCGTCATCAGCAGCGCGTTCTCTGAAGCGGTGAACAACATCATGGCCGGTGCGTTGGTGAAGGCCGAGTTAGACAAAGCCGCCGCCAAGATCGACCAAGATTTGGCGGACAGCCGCGGCTATCCAGTGAGTGCAAGTCCATGAAAGCGCCATCATGAAACCAGCTGGTCGCGACGGCCTCACGCCCTGGTTGTTTGCCGCACCGGCCTTGGGCTTGCTTGCCATTTTTTTGGTCGTGCCCTTTTTGCTGGCGGCCACGCTGTCGTTCACCGACCAGCGCCTCATCACCAGCGACGCCTTGCCCACCGCCTTTGTCGGCGCGCGCAACTACACCCGCTTGCTGGCCGACAGCAGTTTTTGGGCGGCGCTGCGCAACAATTTTTTCTTTGTGCTTGTGGTCACACCGTTGCAATCGGCGCTGGCTTTGGGCTTGGCGCTGCTCGTCAACAAACAGTTCGCCGGTGCGCGAATTTTTCGCACCATCTACTTCATGCCGGTGGCCACCACGATGGCGGTGGTGGCTGTGAT
>JANPNT010000203.1:0-17280 GCA_031427655.1 Burkholderiales bacterium | reverse complement strand
CGGCACTGGCGGCTCGGCCACCGTGGGTTTGGTTTTCAGCGCCAACGACCGTTACGTGGTGGCGGTGTCGCGCGACAGCAGCGCCACCGCGTGGAACGTGGAAACCGGCGAACGGCGCTTTTCACTGAGCGGTCACGCGCACGGCCTGCGCAGCTTGTCAGCCAGTGCAGACGGCAGCTTGATCGCCACCGGCGGCGAAGAAACACGCGTGATGCTGTGGGACGGCAGCACCGGACGCTTGACGCAGATTTTGCGCGGCGCCACCGATTTTGTGAACAGCGTGAGCGTGAGCGCAGACGCACGCCAGGTGGCCAGCGGTGACGCCAACGCCACCGTCATGGTGTGGAGCGTGGCCACAGGCAAAGTGCTGCACACCCTGCGCGGCCACCACGGCGAAGTCAATGCTGTGTTGTTCAGCGCCAATGGCAAATGGCTGGCCAGCGCAGACCAAGCAGGCAAGGTGTTGGTGTGGGACCTGACCAACGGCAGCAACCAAAGCGGTCTGAATACTCAAGCGCTGGTGGGTCAACCGCTTGTGGGTCAACAGACTGCAGTGCGCAGCTTGGCCTTCGACGCCGACGGCGGCTTGTTGGCCAGCGGCGCAGTCGACGGCAAGGTGGTGGTCTGGGATCTGGCCACGCGCATCGAGCTGCCCAGCGTGCAGAGCTGGAGAGTGAGTGTGAGTGTGGGTGCGGGTGCGGGTGCGGGTGCGGGCGCTGCGCCGACACCCCAAGCAACAGCCAGAAACGGCGTCAACGCGATGGCATTCACCATAGGCGCCGCAGGAACCGCATCGCAGCTGATGGTGGGCAACGACGACAGCCATGTGCGTTCGCTGAGTTTGCCCACCTCAGTGCGTCGCTGAGCTGCGCTGAGCCTGGCTGAACGAAACTTGGAATGCCGCTGATGCACTCGCAAACCACCCATTCGCAGGCTCCACGCTTGCCAGTCGTTTGCGCAAACCGGGCTTCATCACTGCGGCTCCTGCATCTTTGCTTGCGAGCACTGCAACTCATCAGGCTGAGCTGGTTCGCGAGGGCCCTTTTGATCGCTTCAGCTCTGAGCCCGCTCGCACCTGCTGCGGCCAATCCCTCCCAAGGGCCCGGCGGGCCCATTCTGGTGATCACTTCGACCACTTCCGGCACGCCCCACTTCGGCACTTACTACGCCGAAATTTTGCGCACCGAAGGCTTCAACGCGTTCACAGTGGCCGACATCGCCAGCGTCACCCCAGCCGGGTTGGCGGCCTACGACGTGGTGGTGTTGGCCAAGATGCCCTTGGCGGCGGCGCAGGTCACGCTGCTGTCCAACTGGGTCACGGCAGGTGGCAATTTAATTGCCATGGCACCCGACCCGCAGCTCAGCAGTTTGCTGGGCCTCACGGCAGCCAGCGGCAGCTTGAGCAATGGCTACTTGGCGGTCGACACCGCCAGCAGCCCGGGCAACGGCATCGTCGGTCAAACCATCCAGTTCCATGGTGCTGCCAACCTGCACACCGTGGTCGGCGCACGCGCGCTGGCCATGTTGCACAGCGCGGCCGGCACCGCCACCTCCAACCCGGCGGTCAGCTTGAACCTGGCGGGCAGCGGCAAAGCCGCGGCCTTCACTTACGACCTGGCCGCCTCGGTTGTTTACACGCGCCAAGGCAACCCGGCCTGGGCCACGCAGGAACGCGACGGCTTTGCGCCCATCCGCTCGAATGACAAGTTCTTTGGCAATGCGGCCGGTGACGTTCAGCCCGACTGGATCGACCTCAGCAAGGTGGCCATTCCACAAGCCGACGAACAACAGCGTTTGTTGGCCAATTTGATCCTTCACATGAACGCCAACAAGCAGCCGCTGCCGCGCTTTTGGTACTTCCCCAACGGCAAAAAAGCGGTGGTCATCATGAGCGGAGACGACCACGGCAACGGCGGCACGGCGCCGCGCTTTGAGCAGCTCAAAACGGCCAGCCCTCCTGGCTGTTCGGTGGCCAATTGGGAGTGCGTGCGCGGCACGTCTTACATCTACACCAACACACCCATCAGCAACGCGCTGGCCGCGCAGTACCAAGCCGAAGGCTTCGAGGTGGGGCTGCACATCAATACCGGTTGCGCCAACTTTGACGCACCGTCGCTGACGTCTGCGTACGCTTTTCAAGTGACCGAATGGAAGGCCAAGTACAGCAGCCTGTTGGCACCCAGCACACAACGCCATCACTGCATCGCATGGAGCGACTGGACCACCGCCGCAGACGTTCAATTCAACAACGGCATGCGCTTGGACACCACCTACTATTTTTGGCCGCCCAGCTGGGTAGGCAACGTGCCGGGTTTGTTCACTGGCTCGGCCATGCCGATGCGCTTTGCTCGCATGGACGGCACGCTGATTGACGTGTTCCAAGCCGCCACGCAAATGACCGACGAGTCAGGCCAAATTTATCCTTTCACCGCTACCACCTTGCTGGACCGCGCTGTGGGCGCTGAGGGCTACTTCGGCGCTTACACCGTCAATGCGCACACCGATTTGGCAGCGTCGCCCGAGTCCGATGCAATAGTGGCCGCCGCGTTGGCGCGAGGCGTGCCGGTGGTCAGCGCGAGGCAAATGCTGACCTGGCTGGACGCGCGCAATGCGTCGAGCTTTGGCGCGTTCACATGGAACGGCAGCGCCTTGGGTTTCTTGCTCACGCGCGACAACGCCGCCACTGGATTGCAGGCCATGCTGCCCACGCGTTGGGCTGACAAAACGCTGACCGGTATCAGCCGCGCCGGCGCGCCACTGGCCTACACGGTCAGCGCGATCAAAGGCGTGGAATACGCGTTCTTCGCAGCCGATCCAGGAGCCTATGCGGCTGCATACGGTGCGGATGTGGCGGCACCCGTGTTGACCGTTACATCGCCCGCCCAAGGGGCCACCGGCGTGAGCATCGCCGCGCGACCCAGCGCATTGTTCAGTGAGGCGATGGACGCGTCGAGCCTGAACGTTGCCACCTTTGAGTTGCGCACCGCGGCAGGTGTTTTGGTCAGCGCCAGCGTCAATTACGACAGCGCTACCCGTTTGGCCACACTCACACCCGCTGCTGCGCTCAGTTCGCAAACCACCTACACCGCCACGCTGCGCGGTGGTGCCTCGGCACCGGTGGTCAAAGATGCCGCAGGCAACGCCTTGGCGGCCACCACCACCTGGACCTTCACCACCGCTGCGGCCCTGGGCAGCAACTGCCCCTGCGGTGCCTTTGCTGCCAGCGCGGTGCCGGGCAACCCCTCGGTGAACGACCCCAGCGCGTTAGAGCTGGGCGTGAAATTCACTACCGACCTGCCTGGCTTCATCACCGGCATTCGTTTTTACAAGGGGGCCACCAACACCGGCACGCACGTGGGCAATTTGTGGAACGCCGCAGGCACACGTTTGGCCACCGCCACCTTCAGCGCAGAGACCGCCACCGGCTGGCAGCAAGTGAGCTTTGTCGCACCTGTGGCCGTGACGCCGGGCGTCGTCTACACCGCGTCTTACTTCGCGCCGAACGGCGGCTACGCAGGCGACTCGTTTTACTTTGCCACCACCGGAGTCAACAACCCACCCATTCGTTTGCTCAGCTCTGCCGCAGCCGCTGGCAACGGCGTGTACGCCTACGGCAGCGCCAGCACCTTCCCCACCGGCACTTACCAATCCACCAATTACTGGGTGGACGTGGTGTTCGCAATTACAGGCGGCAGCGCCGACACCACACCGCCCACCGTGACCGGCAACGCGCCTGCCAATGGCGCTTTGAATGTGACATTAAGCAGCACGGTCACCGTCACTTTCAACGAAGCCATGGACGCCGCCAGCATCAGCGCCAACAGCCTAGAGTTGCGCAACGCTGCCAATGTGTTGGTGCCCGCATCGGTGACCTACAACCCGGCCAGCTCCACAGCCACCTTGACGCCCAACAGCGCCTTGGCCGCACTCAGCCTGCACAACGTCACGCTCAAAGGCGGTGCCACCGACCCGCGCGCAAAAGACGCCGCAGGCAATGCCCTGGCCAGCAACTTCAGCTTCAACTTCACCACCGGTTCAGTCGGCGGCGTGTGTGCAGCGCCAGCAAACAGCGTGGTGGCCGAGAACTGCTTCACAGGCAACCCGCGCATCGAATGGGACGTGGTCGGCGCGGGTGATCTGAGCATTCAAGGCTATCCCACGCAGATCAGCGTGAACCGTGGCAACACGGTGTCGTTCAAGGTGAACACATCGGCTGCGGCCTATCGCCTGGACATTTACCGCATGGGCTACTACGGCGGCTTGGGTGCGCGCAAAGTGGCCACAGTTAACCCTTCGGCCGCCTTGCCCCAAGCGCAACCAGCTTGCTTGAGCGAGGCCTCTACTGGCTTGATTGATTGCGGTAACTGGGCCACTTCCGCCGCGTGGGCGGTGCCTGCCAACGCGGCTTCAGGCATCTACTTTGCCAAGTTGGTGCGCACAGACAACGGCGGTGCCAGTCACGTTATTTTTGTGGTGCGCAACGACGCCAGCACGTCTGACTTGATGTTCCAAACCGCCGACACCACTTGGCAGGCCTACAACAGCTACGGCGGCAACAGCCTGTACGTGGGCGCACCGGCAGGGCGCGCCTACAAGGTCAGCTACAACCGGCCTTTCAACACCCGCGCTGTGGACAACGGGCAAGACTGGGTCTTCAACAGCGAGTACCCGATGGTGCGCTGGTTGGAAGCCAACGGCTACGACGTGAGCTACGTGACGGGTGTGGATGTCGACCGGTCCAGCGGCTTGTTGTTGAACCACAAAAGCTATTTGTCGGTGGGCCACGATGAGTACTGGTCGGCCGCCCAACGCGCCAACGTAGAGGCCGCGCGCAACGCGGGCGTGAACCTGGCGTTCTTCAGCGGCAATGAGATTTTTTGGAAGGTCCGCTGGGAGCCCAGCATCGACGGATCGGCCGACGCTTATCGCACCATGGTCAGCTACAAAGAGACCAAGGCCAACGCCAAGATCGACCCCAGCCCGCTGTGGACGGGCACCTGGCGCGACCCACGCTTCAGCCCACCGTCAGACGGCGGCAAACCTGAAAACGCCTTGAGCGGCACCATCTTCATGGTCAACGACGGAGCCACCAGCCAAATTCAAGTGCCAGCCGCCGACGGCAAGCTGCGCTTTTGGCGCAACACCAGCGTGGCCACTTTGGCGACAGGCACAACCGCCACATTGGCCGATTCCACCCTCGGATATGAATGGGACTTAGACCTCGACAACGGCTTTCGGCCCGCCGGGCTGATGCGCTTGTCCAGCACCACGGTGGTCAACGCGCCGGTGCTGCAAGACTTCGGTTCCACCTATGCACCGAGCACCGTCACGCATGCCTTGACTTTGTACAAACACCCCAGCGGCGCACGTGTGTTTGGTGCGGGCACGGTGCAGTGGTCTTGGGGCTTGGACGCCACGCACGACCGCGGCAATGCACCAGCAGACCCGCGCATGCAGCAGGCCACCGTCAACCTGTTTGCCGACATGAATGTGCAGCCCGCTACGCTGCAAGCGGGTTTGGTGCCAGCCACCGCATCGACCGACACCACCCTTCCCTTGTCAGCCATCAGCTCGCCTGCAATGGGTGCCAACCTGAGCAGCGGCACGCCAGTGACCATCAGCGGCACGGCCACCGATGTGGGTGGCATGGTGGGCGGTGTGGAAGTGTCGGTCGACGGCGGCGTTACGTGGCGCATGGCCACTGGCCGCGGCTCGTGGACATATGTGTGGACGCCGTCCGCCCTTGCCTCAGTCACGTTGAAAACACGCGCAGTCGACGACAGCGGTAACCTTGAAATTCCAGGGATTGGCAGAACGGTCAACGTAGTGGGCAGCGTCTGCCCCTGCACCATTTGGCCAGCCTCGGCCGTGCCCGCACTGGCCAGCGACGCCGACACTGGATCGGTCAACCTGGGCGTGAAATTCACCTCCGACCAGAGCGGCTTCATCACCGGCATACGCTTCTACAAAGGCACCGCCAACACGGGCATGCACGTAGGCACGCTGTGGAGCAGCGGCGGCGCCCAACTGGCCAGCGCCACCTTCACCGGCGAGAGCGCCAATGGCTGGCAACAAGTGGATTTCGCGGCACCTGTGGCCATCACAGCGAACACTGTTTACGTGGCCTCGTACTTGGCTCCGAACGGCCGCTACGCCGGAGACAACGGCTACTTTGCAAGTGCGCCCACAGACCGACCGCCCCTGCATGCGCTGCAAGACAGCACCAGCGGTGGCAACGGCGTGTACGCCTACGCGGCCAGCACCGCTTTTCCGAGTGCCTCGTACAACGCCTCGAACTACTGGGTCGACGTGGTGTTCACCACCACCGCACCGCCACCGCCACCGCCGCCACCACCACCGCCACCAGACACCACACCGCCCACGGTGACCGCCAGCGTTCCGCTGAACGCCGCCACCGGCGTGAGCCGCACCGCCAACATCACCGCCACCTTCAATGAGGCAATGACCGCGGCATCGATCAGCACCAGCAGCTTCGAAGTGCGCGGCCCAGGCAATGTGCTGGTGGCCTCCGTGGTGACCTACAACGCCAACACCCGCGTGGCCACACTCAACCCGGCACCCACGCTGACGGCATTGACGACCTACACCGTCACCCTCAAAGGCGGTGCCACCGACCCGCGCGTAAAAGATGCGGCAGGAAATGCCTTGGTGGCCAATCGCGTTTGGACGTTCACTACACAGTGAAGATGGCCCCTGACGAGTCCCGGTGAATCTGAGCGAATTCAAACGCTCAGCGAGACATCAAAAGCCGCGCCGGATTGCCCGCCACACGCGTTTTCGCCGTCACGTTTTCAAGCACCGTGCTGCCCAAGCCAATGAGCGCGCCGTCACCGATGTTCAAACCGTTCATCACACTGCTGCCACTGCCGATGTAGCAGTTCTCGCCGATGTGGGTGTGGCCGGCCACGGTGACGTTAGAGCCAATCAAGCTCCAGGCTTCGATGCTCACGTCGTGGTGAATCACCGTGTTGGGCAGCACGATCACGTGGTCACCAATGACCGCGTTGCTGGTGATCACCACGCCCGCCATGATGAGGGTGTTGCGGCCAATTCGGGCCAGCGGTGAAACCACGGCACGCGGGTGAATCAGGCTGGCAAACCGATCGGCCCGCAGGCCCAAGCCCTCGATCAGCTCGCGGCGCGATCGGTAGGTCAGCGCGCTACCAGCAACGGCCAACACTTGAGCCTGAGGCCACTTGTCGAAAGCAGTCCGGGTGAAAACCGGACGGCCGCATTTGCTGACGCCTTGCTTTTCAAACGTGTCGTCCACAAAGCCCAAAAAGCGATGCGCAGACCCCAAACAGTCGAGCGCTTCCAACGCGTTGCCGTTGAACGGGAAGATCAGAAGCGAGTCACTGTCGCGCTCCATCGCGTTCCGTCGCTTTCAATCAGGTGTGGATCACATCGCTGCGGCCAACGCGCGCACCTCGGTCCGCTGCGCCGCCAGGCCTTTCACGGCATGCGCGACTTCTTCGCACTGCGCCTGTGTGAGCTCAGGAAACATCGGCAGCGACAACACCTGCTGCGCCGCCAATTCGGCCTGCGGAAAAGCGCCAGCCGCGTAACCCAAATTGGCATAGGCTGGCAGCAAGTGAACCGGCGTCGGATAGTGAATGCCGGTTTGTATGCCCTGCTCGGTCAAAGCTTGCTGCCAGGCCGCGCGCTGCTTGGTGCGTATGGCGTAGATGTGATACGCGTGATACGCATAGGCCATCGCCTGCGGTGTCGACACCAACGAACCCGCAAACGCCGCGTCGTAATGGGCGGCGGTTGCGCGGCGCAGTTCAGTCCAACGGTCAAGGTGCTTGAGCTTCACCCGCAGCACCGCGCCTTGTATGCCTTCCATGCGGAAGTTGTAGCCCTTCATCACGTGGTGGTACTTCTTCTCGGCACCCCAATCGCGCAGCATGCGAATGCTGCGCGCGTACTCAGGGTTCTTCGTCACCACCATGCCGCCCTCGCCGTAAGCACCCAAATTTTTACCGGGGTAAAAACTGAAGCAGGTCATGTCGCCCATGCTGCCCACGCGGCGGCCTTTGTACTCGGCGCGGTGGGCTTGTGCGGCGTCTTCGATCACCACCAAGCCATGGCATTTGGCAATCGCCAAAATCGGGTCCATGTCGGCCGGTTGACCAAACAAATGCACCGGAATGATGGCCTTGGTTTTGGGCGTGATGGCGGCTTCGAGGGCGCGCACGTCCATGGTGAAACTGCGCGCGTCGATGTCAATCAACACCGGCGTGGCACCGGTGTATTCGATGGCCGCCACGCTGGCCACAAAGGTAAACGGCACAGTGATGACCTCGTCGCCCGGCCCCACGCCTGCGGCCAACAAAGCCATGTGCAGCGCGCTGGTGCCGGTGTTCAGCGCAATGCCGTGCGTGCTGTGACAGTAGCTTGCAAACTCTTCCTCGAAGGCCTTCACTTCACTGCCCAAGGTGAACTCGCAACTGTCGAGCACGCGTTGTATGGCGGCGTTCACATCCTCTTTGACGCTGCGGTATTGAGCCTTCAAATCAACGAAGGGGATCATGCTGCTTGCTCCAAAGCTGCGGCTGCGCGCAGTGGCGTGACCGACTTGGCGAGGTAGACGGTTTCGCCCTTGTGGCGCATGGATTTGTTGGCCGCCTCGACCAACTCGACCACGCGCAAACCCAACTGCCCGTCTGACTTGGGTGTTTTGTTGTTTTCAATGCAGTCCACAAAATGTTCACCTTCCACGCGCAAGGCTTCGGTGGCTTCCAACTTGGGTGCCCACATGTCGCCGGTGCGGTAACCCACTCGCATTTCTTGAATCTTTTGCGGGTCGTCGGTGAAGCTCACACCTTTGTCGTAAACCTTGATTTTTTCGCTCGGGTCAAGGTCGTCGTAAATGATCATTTTTTTGCTGCCGCCCACCAAAATTTGGCGCACTTTGACTGGCGCCAGCCAGCTCACGTTGGCATGCGCAATGGTTCCAGATTCGTAAAACAACGTCACGTAAGCCAAGTTCTCCGGCGTGCCAGGGAAGTGATTCGTGCCGCTGGCCGACACCGCAATCGGGTGCTCGCCCAGCAAGTAATCAAGGATAGAAAAATCGTGCACCGCCAGGTCTGAAATCACACTCACATCGCGCTGGAACAAACCCAAGTTCACGCGGATGGAGTCGTAGTAATAGATGCGGCCCAGCTCCCCGCTTTGAATCAGCTGGGCCATTTTCATCACCGAGCCGGTGTACAAAAACGTGTGATCGACCAACAGCACGCGACCCCGCCTGCGCGCCTCGTCCACCAACTGGCGCGCTTGTTCCGAGGTTTCGGTCATGGGCTTTTCAACCCACACGTGTTTGCCTGCGCGCAGCGCCGCCATGGCCAAGTCGAAGTGCGTATGCACCGGCGTGGCAATCGCAATGGCAGCGATGGCGGGGTTGTTCAGCAGGTCTCGAAACTCCGTGGTCACCGCCACCGCAGGAAAGCGGCGCTGTACCAAAGCCAGCTTGGTGGGGTCGAGATCGGACACCGCAGTGACGGTTGCACCCGACAGTTCCGCAAAGTTGCGAACGAGGTTGGGGCCCCAATAGCCGTAGCCGATGATGCCGATGTTGACCATGTCGTGTGCTCCTTGTGTGGGCAGTGATGAAGTAGCTAAGCGCTCTGACGAAACTCGGCGCGTTCTAATGCGCGTGATCCGCTGAGTTCGGTGATCGCGCGTCGCCAATCACGCGCGCTGGAACGCCTGCCACCACCGCGTGATCGGGCACATCTTTGGTGACGACAGCACCTGCGCCCACCAGCGCGCCTGCGCCAATCGTCACACCGCAAATGACGGTGGCGTTGCTGCCAATAGAGGCACCGCGTTTGACGCGCGTGATCTCTACTTTCCAGTCCGCGTCGGTTTGCAAACTTCCGTCGGCGTTGGCCGCGCGAGGGTGGCGGTCGTTGGTGAACATCACGCCATGACCTATGAAAACTTCGTCTTCGATGTGCACGCCTTCGCACACAAAAGAATGCGAAGAAATCTTGCAGCGCGCACCGATCGATGCGCCTTTTTGGATCTCAACGAAGCTGCCTATCTTGCTGTCGTCGCCAATGGCGCAGCCGTACAGGTTCACCAAAGCCGGATGAAAAATCAACACGTTGCGCCCCATCCTGACACCAGGGTGCAGAGCAGCCAAAGGCCGCAATGCGTCTTGATCATGTGTGAGTGTCGAAGGCGTCATGTTCAGTTCGCGCTTTGTGTGGGCTGGTGCTGGTGAAGGGACCGTCGCAACTTTCGCGTGTGTGCAGTTAGCAGCGTAAGTTCTGAGTTTCAGAATAGTGACGCCATAGCCTCGTGCGTTGACCAAACTCATCGAGTCGCACTTTAAGAAGCCCGAGTTCACGACGCTCGTTCCGTACGAATGGGTTGATGCATTTTGATGATGCGCCGTGGTTTTGCAGCCGAAAAAACAGCGTCTTCCCCCTAGGTTGCAGGCCTTGACCGAGTGTTTTCGGTATGTGCATTCACGGCAAATGCGACTAGGCTCAGTGATTCGGTAACAAAGGTTGAATTGCAGTAATCAGTTGTTTTCTATCGAAAGTAAACATATGAAGCTGCCGCGTTTTGAACGCCCGTCGTGCAAAGCAACTGCGCTGCATGCGGTTGGCGATCTCAGGGCCTTTGGATGTACCGCGCCTGGAACTGTCACCGTGCTGCGCGCGGTGTTTGAGCAATCACTGAGCGCGGTATGCATCACCAAAGACGATTACATCGTTTTCGCCAACCCCGCTTTTGCGGCCTTTTTCGACGCGGAGCAGCACGAAACTTTGGTTGGTCGTTTCATCTACTCGCTGCTCGCGCCGCCTTTGAATAAAGCGCTGCTCAAACAAGGCCAACGGGCGCTGGCAACTGGGTTTCGCAGCGAGTTGGTGCACCAGCAAATGCCCCACCACGACGGCACAACACGCGAACTGACGTGGGTCGCATCATCCTTGCCTGAGCTGGGAAAAGGCGTGCTTCAAAGAGTGCTCAGTGATGTGACCGAGGAAATGCAAGAGCGCTTGGCATGGGAACGTTCGCGACGCGAACTGCAACGCCTCTCGGCGAACCACGTGGATGTGCGAGAGGCTGAGCGCCGTCACATTGCGCGCGAAATGCACGATGAACTGGGTCAACGTTTGGCGGGCTTAAAAATGGAACTCGCCAACTTGGCGCGACAACGCCACCACGAAAACGATGCGCGCATCAACGCCATGCTTGGCATGGTGGACGACACGGTGGCGTCGGTGCGTCGAATCGCCAGCGATTTGCGCCCCATGATGCTCGACGACTTGGGCTTAAACCCGGCGATTGAATGGCTGGCGCGCCAAACAACGCAGCGCACGAACATACAGGTGAGCGTGAATTTGGAAGAGGGCTTACTGCCCAACGAAAACCAATTAGAAATCGCGATTTATCGAATTGTTCAAGAAGCGCTCACCAACGTAGCGCGGCATGCCAACGCGACCAGCGTGCATATCGAAACCAAGCGCGAAGGTGATGAGTTACGCGTGGCGGTTAATGACAACGGTTGCGGTTTTTCCGCGCAAGCCATGGAGCGCGACGATTCGCATGGACTTATAGGCATACGCGAACGCACGCTCAGTTTGGGGGGCCACTTTGAGATTGGCAACGTGTCCACGGGCGGTGCGCGCATCGCCATTCGCTTGCCGCTTCACCTGACGGACGGTCGCGCCAAGATACACACCGAGCGGCAAGGTCGCAGACCGGATATCAAGGCAGACCTTTGTAGGTTGCCGCGACCCCGCAAACGCTCTGTAGTGGAATTCGCATTCGACGGCGCGTTCAAATTACTAAAACTCGTCCCGGCGAAAGTTTAGAACACACCCCGTGGTTGCGAACCAATCCAACCCAACTGAGCCGTCCTTGCTTACAGCGGGCCTCAAGCACCTGCTTCTGGTAGATGACCACATTATCGTGCGCGAAGGGGTCAAACGCGTGCTGGAGGCCATCGCCGGTGAGTGGCACGTGACCGAGGTGAGCAATGGCCATCACGCACTGGAGCGGCTGCGGCAACAAAATTTCAAGCTTGCCATCGTTGACCTTTCTATGCCCGGCATGTCGGGCCTGGAACTGGTCAAGCGCCTCAAGGCCGAGCACCCCGACACGGCGGTTTTGGTTTTGAGCATGCACGCGGAAGAGCAGTATGCCGTGCGAGCTTTTAAGGCAGGCGCCAACGGCTATCTGACCAAAGACAGCGCGCCCACGGAACTGATCACCGCGGTTCACAAAGCAGCCGCCGGCGGCGTTTACGTGTCGCAGAGCATGGCCGAACGCGTGGTGCAACAACTGAACGGGGCTCAAGCCGCACCGCGCCATGCCGAGTTGTCCGACCGCGAGCTGGAGGTTTTGCAACGCATCGTTGACGGCGAACGGCTGACCGACATCGCCGAGACGCTTCATCTGTCAGTGAAAACCGTCAGCTCGCACAAAAGCCGAATCCAAGAAAAGCTGCAACTGCCCAACATGGCCGCCGTGATTCGCTACGGACTTGAGCATCAATTCGGACAAAAAGACGAAGCCCGTCACGACAGTGACGAAACACTGCGAGGCCCGTACCGCCGTTTGTCGCGCGACTCGGCTTAGCGCCGTGCATGCCAGTTCTTGAAAAAATTCCCTGCTTCCTTCAACGTCTTCCTGGTCGCAACGAGAGCCCAGAGTAACGACTGCAAGCATTCGAATTTCATCCAAGCAAGCAGCCTTGTGCTCCACCGCGCGCTAAAGCCATAGCAATTCACGAACGGCAACAGAACGGCAACCAGGACGAATTTTGACCCTCAAAAACAAAACGGGTCAGCGTCTTGTGAACGCTAACCCGTTGATTTGATTGGTCGGGACGGTGGGATTCGAACTCACGACCCCTTGCACCCCATGCAAGTGCGCTACCTGGCTGCGCTACGCCCCGACTGCACATAAATTATAGGCTCGAAACGCCGCGGTTCAGAGTGCCAGCAGGCTGCGAATGGAGATCAATTCGCGGCGGACTTGGTCGGTGCTCATCACGGCATTCGGGTCACCGGCTGTGGGCACGTCGAGCATGGCCACGGTGGAGATTCGGGCTGACATTTCTGCGGCTTCGACTTCTTCCAAGGCTTCGTCGTAGGCGTTCTGCGACTCATCGCCTTGCAACATGTCGGCGCGCACTTGGGCGCTGTCGGTCAAGCGGTTGCGAGCGCCGCTGATGGTGAAGCCTTGGTCGTAGAGCAGCTCGCGAATTCGGCGGATCAGCAGCACTTCGTGGTGCTGGTAATAGCGCCGGTTGCCGCGCCGTTTCATGGGTTTGAGCTGGGTGAACTCTTGTTCCCAATAGCGCAACACGTAAGGCTTCACGCCACACAAATCACTCACTTCACCGATCGTGAAATAGCGTTTGGCTGGAATGGCGGGAAGCAATTTCTCCATTGAAATCAATGCTCTTCGAAGTGGTTATTCGACTTTACTCGAACTCTTCTTCTGGCGGCACGTCGCCTTGCACCAAGCCTTTGAGTTTGTGACTTGCGTGGAAAGTCACCACATTGCGCGCCTTGATGGGGATGGCTTCACCGGTGCGCGGATTGCGCCCGGGACGCGACGCTTTGCGGCGGATGTTGAAGTTCCCAAAGCCCGACATTTTGACGTCTTGTCCTTCCACCAAGGTGCCGTGAATGATGTCGAAAAAAGCTTCGACCATGTCTTTGGATTCTCGTTTGTTCAAGCCCAAACGCTGGAACAACAACTCGGCCAATTCGGCCTTGGTCAAGGTCGGCGTTTCCAAGCTGGGCAGTATCACGCGTGATGCATTGGGAGGGACGATGGGATCGGAGGCGGTCATCGATTCAACCCCGCAGGCGCGCGCCCAAGCGCGTGGCCAAAGTGTCCAACACCTGCGCCACCACGGCCTCAATGCGCTCGTCTGTCAGGGTCTCGTTGTCGTCTAGCAATTCCAGCCGCACCGCCATGCTGCGTTCACCCGCGGCGATGTCGGCAGTCGGCGTTTGCGGTTTGTAAATATCGAACAACAAGGCGTTGCGCACCAAAGGCGTGGGCGCTGCATGGATCGCTGCCATCAAGCTGTTGTGGGTGACAGCCTCGTCCACGATGACCGCGATGTCGCGCGACACCGCTTGTTGTTTGGCGATGGCGGTCAGCGCAGGCACAGGGCGTTGCAGAACCGCGGCCAGGTCAAGCTCGAAGAGCACGGGGGCCAGCGGCAATTCATAACTCTGACGCCACCTCGGGTGCAGCTCGCCAACATGGCCCACGGCCACGCCGCCCACTTCAATGCGTGCACTGCGACCAGGATGCAGCGCAGGGTGCGCAGCGGACACGAAGCTGACTTTCAGGGGCGACAGCAAAGCCTCGACATCGCCCTTCACATCGAAGAAATCAACGCCGCGGTCCTTCGCGCTCCATTGCAATGAATCAGCGCTGCCATACGCCAAACCTGCCACACGCATGGGCTGGTGCACACCGGCCACACTGAGCGGGCCGTCGGCGGCGGTGGTGCTGCGGTTGAACACGCGGCCTACTTCAAACAAGCGCACGCGCGCGGCCTTGCGGGCCAAGTTGTAGCGCAGCGTGTTGACCAAGCTGCCCATCAAACTGGAGCGCATCACCGACAACGGGCTGGCAATGGGGTTGAGCACGCGGATGGGGTCGGCGTTGCCCGCCAGCTCATGCTCCCAACGCGCTTCAACAAAGCTGAAGTTGATGGTCTCGAAGTAATCGAGTGCGGCCAAGGCATGGCGCACGCGGTGCGGGCTGCGGGTCGATTCCTGCGGCATGCGCGCGGTCACCGGCGCAATGGGCGGCGTGTGGGGCAAGGTGTTGAAGCCCAAAACGCGGATGACTTCTTCAATCAGATCTTCTTCAATCAGCAAATCAAAGCGCCAGCTTGGCGGCGTGACGGTGAGCACGCCAGGCGCTTCGGTGAATGGCAAAGCCAAGCGCGAAAACACCGACGCGCATTGCGCTTGAGTCACCGGCATGCCGATGACTTTGGCCGCGCGCGCAGAACGCAGGGCCACCGGTTTGCAGTCGGGCAAGGCCAGCACTTGATCGTCAATGGGCCCGGCCGAGCCGCCGCAAATGTCGAGCACCCACTGCGTGATGCGTTCGATGTGTTCAACCGTGCTAGCAGGGTCAACCCCACGCTCAAAGCGGTGGCCTGCATCGGTACTGAACGCGTAGCGGCGTGAACGTCCTGCGACAGCTTCGGGCCACCAAAACGCGGCTTCGATGAAGATGTTTTGCGTGTCGTCCGACACCGCCGTGGCGTCGCCGCCCATGATGCCGGCCAGTGACTCGACCGACTGCTCGTCGGCGATCACACCGACATTGCTGTCCAGCTCCACCGTGCTGCCGTTCAACAACTTGAGCGACTCATCTGCCCTGCCCCAGCGAACGGTCAAGCCGCCGTGGATTTTGTCGAGATCGAAGATGTGAGACGGGCGGCCATACTCGAACATCACGTAGTTTGAGATGTCGACCAAGGCGGTGACGCTGCGCTGGCCACAACGCGCCAAGCGGTCAACCATCCAAGCTGGCGTGACGGCCTTCGGATTCACGCCGCGCACGATGCGGCCTGAGAAGCGGCCGCACAAATCGGTGGCCTCAACCTTCACTGGCAAGCGGTCTGTGTGGCTCAGCGCAACGGCAGGAAATGCAGCGTGCCTCAGCGGCGTCCCAGTCAGCGCCGACACTTCGCGCGCCACACCAAACACGCTGAGGCAATGGCCCAAATTGGGGGTGAGCTTCAGCGTGAACAGCGTGTCGTCAAGCAGCAAATGCTGACGGACGTTTTGACCGACAACGGCGGCGTCAGCCAGCACCAGCAAACCGCCGTGGTCTTCCGACAATTTCAGCTCGCGCGCTGAGCACAACATGCCCTGGCTCTCGACCCCGCGCAGCATGCCGAGCTTGATGGCGAAGGGCTCACCGCCTTCGGCTGCAGGCGGTAACACCGCACCCACCATGGCGCACGGCACCTTGATGCCCACGCGCACATTTGGAGCGCCGCAAACTATGTTCAACGGCAACAAGGCGCCCACATTGATCTGGCAGACGTTGAGCTTGTCGGCGTTGGGATGGCGCTCTACGCTGATGACTTCGCCCACCACCACGTGCGTGAACGGCGGCGCGACGGTGCGCGTTTCTTCCACCTCCATGCCCGACATGGTGAGCAGGTCGGCCAAGGCGGCAGTGGTCAACGGTGGGTTGCAAAACTCGCGCAACCAGGATTCAGGGAATTGCATGGGGTCGGTATTCCGGTGTCGCTTACTGAGGTCAATCGAGAGGGCGAAATAAGGCGTGCTTGAACTGCGTCATTTGAACTGCGAGAGAAACCGCAAATCGCCGTCAAAGAACAGTCTCAAATCGTTCACGCCGTAGCGCAACATCGCCAGCCGATCCGGGCCCATGCCAAACGCAAAGCCGATGTAGCGCTCGGGATCCAGCCCGAAGTTACGCACCACGTTCGGATGGACTTGGCCCGAACCCGCCACTTCCAGCCAGCGGTCTTTCAGCGGCCCGCTGCTGAAGGCAATGTCCACTTCGGCAGACGGTTCGGTGAACGGAAAAAACGACGGCCGAAAACGCAGCTTCAAATCGTC
The DNA here is from genome assembly GCA_031427655.1 of Burkholderiales bacterium. Classification (GTDB taxonomy): domain Bacteria; phylum Pseudomonadota; class Gammaproteobacteria; order Burkholderiales; family Burkholderiaceae_C; genus JANYJJ01. The sequence goes on along the minus strand of JANPNT010000203.1, from coordinate 652 downwards.
GGTGTCGAAGAAGGTGCGAAAGAAGTCGGTGAACACCACCTTCAAGTCTTTGAAGCTGACGTTCTCGCCTATCCACAAACCTTCGCACTGGTGAAACATGGGCGAGTGCGTGGCGTCGCTGTCCACGCGGTAAGTGCGGCCGGGCGCGATGACGCGGATCTCGGGCATCGCCTCGCCTTGGGCCATGGCCGCCGCGTGTTTGGCGACATGCGCCTTGGCGTAGCGCACCTGCATCGGCGAGGTGTGCGGGCGCAGGTTCAGCCAGCGGCCCTCGGCGTCTTTCACATCGACGTAGAAGGTGTCTTGCATCGACCGCGCAGGGTGGTTTTCAGGATTGTTCAATGCAGTAAAGCTGTACCAATCGGTCTCGATTTCAGGCCCCTCGGCCACGTCGAAACCCATGGATGCAAAGATACCTTCGATCCGTTCCATGGTGCGTGACACCGGGTGCAACGCGCCAGTGCCGCGCTGGCGACCGGGCAGGCTCACGTCAAGTGCTTCGGCCTTCAATTGGGTGTCGAGCTCGGCTTCGACCAGCGCTTGGCGACGCGCATTCAGCGCTGCTTCAACTTGCTGCTTGGCCGCATTGATAAGCGCGCCCCGAGCCTTCTTCTCATCCACCGCTAAAGCGCCCAGCGCCTTGAGTTGCTCA
>JANPNT010000202.1:0-2224 GCA_031427655.1 Burkholderiales bacterium | reverse complement strand
GCATAAATCAAGCTGTCTGCCAAAGGCAAGCCATTGCGCGTCGCCTGCAGGGCAAGATCGAGATCCAACTCGACCACGCGACCCTGCATCATCAGCGTCAACACCTGCGCGGCGACATCGTCTCCCACTTCGCGCGTCACTTTCTTCATGACTTCATAGATCGTGATGATGGGCACGACCAGCAAGTGCGCGTTGCCGATAGCTTCCGCAAACAGCGACCGCCTCGGCGTGTCGGCAAAGTACTCAATCCAGCAGGAAGAATCGAGAATTACCGGAGCTCGTGGCTTGACGACCACCGAACGCCTTTTCTTTGGCAATCCTTTTGATTTTTTGCTGGCGGCGTGGCTGGTGGGCAGAGCCATCAGAGTCGGTCGGGTTCAACCGGAAGGGATGTGTCCATGCCCCGGGCAATACCTCGGTAAGCGGACGGTGGCTTGATCGGCAACAGACGAATGACGCCACCCAAATTAACCACCATCATTTTCTCGCCCGGCTTGATGCCAGCACTTTCGCGCACAGCGAGTGGAATGACAACTTGGTACTTTGGCGAGACGGTAACGATGTTGGATTTCATATCGATGATCTTATCGTTGAACAGTCTTTGAATCGATCAAGAACGAGAATTCTTTGCTCCTGAAGTTGACTTTGACGCGAGGTCGCCGTCAAGCACAGTGGCCGCTTTGCTGAAGCCACGTTTGAAGCTGGGCCGGCGGGCACCTCTGGTTGCCGGGCTCGATGCGGTCCGCGCTGCGGTGCTGAGCTTTGCGCCCGAACGGATGGCGTCGCGCTGCGGCACTTCGGCCGACGCCGTTCGCACATTGACGCGCGAACTGGCGCATGCGCCGCGCGCTGCGCGCCGCGCTCCGACCTATACGGTCGCATGGGCACCAGCGTGCCGGCCTACGGCACGCTGTGCGCCTGGTTGAGTGACGTGCAGAACATACTGGCCGGCAACCTGAACCGGGCAGGTGGCGTGATGTTTCCAAAGGCGGCTGCGATCTCCGCCAACACCTCAGAAACCGGTGGCAAAGGCCGCAGCATCCGAACCGGCCGCTGGAAAAGCCGCGTGCTGATGGACGAGCGGCGGCCCGATCCGCTGTCGGGGAATGCGGTGTTGTCGGGGGTGGAAGTGACGCTGAGCGCGGCTTAAAAATCAAGCAGCGCGAAGCAAATGAGGGTCAGGCCAAATGCAAGGCGGCTGAGCCCGTCGAAACTATCGATATCCACCCATCCCTTGCACCGCTCTGACGGCCCCTGCCCCTATCGACGCGCCAAAGCGTTTCGCCAAGCGCTCAGCCACGTTTTCCTTCAGCGTGTAGTCGATGATGTCCTCGGCTTTCACGACTTCGCGTGCCACGTAATCCAAGGTGCCGAAGTGGTCGACCAAGCCCATCTTCACGGCCTCTTCGCCGTTCCAAAACAGGCCTGAAAACGTATCGGGTGTTTCTTTCAAGCGCTCTCCGCGGCCTTCTTTCACGACCTTGATGAACTGATTGTGAACTTGGTCGAGAGATGCCTTGATGTAGGCGCGGTGCTTGTCGGTGAGCGGAGTGAATTGGTCGCCGATGCCTTTATTTTCACCGGCGGTGAGCAAGCGGCGTTCCACGCCAAATTTTTCCATCGCGCCGGTGAAACCGAAGCTGTCCATCAGCACGCCGATGGAACCGACCACGCTGGCCTTGTCGGTGTAAATCGCATCTGCCGCCACCGCGATGTAGTAGGCGCCTGAGGCACAAACTTCTTCCACCACCACGTAAACTTTTTTCTTGTGCAGGACCTTCAAGCGCAAAATCTCGTCGTGAATGATGCCGCTTTGCACCGGGCTGCCGCCGGGCGAATTCATGCGCATCACCACCGCTGTGGTGCTTCTCTGGAATTTATCAATTCACTCGATTGCCTTTCGGCCTCAAACGTGCCCCATCATACTTCCAGGAGATGATGGCCACGGTTGTCCTTGCGGGCGTTTTATATGTAACATGTGAGATGTATCTCGATGATTGCATTGTATTTGGTAATGATGTCTTCATTCGTTTTCGAGAAAAGAATTTATTCTTGAAAGCCAAGAAATGTAAGTTCGGAGTTACACGCCTCGAATACGTGGGACGTGTGATTTCCAAAGAGGGGTTATCTATGTCGGCTGAGAAAATAAAATAAAATCTGTTTTAAATTTTCCTCGCCCTAGAACCGTCACTGCCCTTAGGGGATTTCTCGGTTTGGCGAACTA
>JANPNT010000201.1:0-2517 GCA_031427655.1 Burkholderiales bacterium | reverse complement strand
AATTTGTTGGACGCCAGTGGTACCTGCTTCGAAGTCCAGCGCGCAGGCGGCCATGTACAGACGCCAGACGCGGTACGTGGTTTCGCCGACCTCGCGCAATGCGGCGTCGCGGTTGGCCTCCAGGCGCTCTACCCAGTGACGCAGCGTCAGCGCGTAGTGCGGTCGCAGCCCTGCGACATCGTGAATCTCGAACCCCGCGCGTTCCATGCCGAGCTGGATGTTGTTGACGCAGTCGAACTCGCCGTCGGGAAAAACGTAACGGTTGATGAACTCGGTGGAAACCGACTTCTGCCAACCTTCCACATCGTGCGTGATGCCGTGGTTCAGGAACAGGCCACCTGGGCGCAATACGCGTTGAACAGTTGCCAGATAGGTTGGCAGGTTGGCCAGGCCCACGTGCTCGAACACGCCGATGCTCGACACCTTGTCGAACTCGCCTGCATAGCGCTGGAAGTACCACGCACCACGCTCGCGGTCGGACGGTTTGCCCAGCGCGATGACGCGGGTCTCGCGCGGGCTAAGGTATTCGACGATGCGTTTGATGCTGCCTTCTTTGCCGGCCGCGTCGCGCTCTTCAACAAGAACCAAAATCTTGTCGCCACAACCGATGAAGTGCCGCTGCAGTTTGACCAGCTCAACTTGAAGGATGTGCAACTGCGCGTCGCAGTCCTCGCGCGACATGGGCTCAGTCGATGTTGCGGTGAGCGAGCCCGAGCCCGTGCCCGTGTCCGTGCCGGCGCTTGAGTCGCCTTCAGAAGGCTGTGAAGGGCTGCTGTCACCAGCACTGTCGGGCGCGCCGCTGCCCTTTCTGCCGGTGTGTGTTTTCTTGCTCACGACCGCACCGTTTCCTCTCGCGGTGCCACACGCAATTTCGCCGGATAACCGAGTGCGCTGATGGCCGACTCGATTTGCCCAGATGTGACTCGTGCAGGGTCGGTGGTCACGGTGGCAAGGCCAGGGCGCAAAGTGACTTCGACGTGGCTCACGCCGTCAAGCTTGCTGAGTGCTCGTTGCACGTTGCCGGTACAGCCACCGCAGGTCATGCCGCTGACATCAAAACTGAGGGTGTGCATGCTGAGTTCTCCTTGAGGGTTGAGGAACGCGGGATCACGCCTTTTCATCGACGCCGATGAGCAGCATCGAATCGGGGGCGAATTGGTAAGGCGGCACCGAGAGGTTGGTCGGCGCGGGCACGTTCTTGAAGACGCGCCCAGCGAAGTCGAACTTCGATCCGTGGCAGGGGCAATAAAAGCCCCCGGGCCAGGTGGCACCGATGTCCGGCGCACCTGGCGTCGGCCGAAAGTTGGGGATGCAACCCAAGTGTGTGCAAATGGCTTCCAGCACGGCGATTTCCGGCTTTGAAGAGCGCGTCGAGTTGCGCGCATACGAGGGCTGGAGGGAGCGCCGGGAAGGCGGGTCGGCCAGCAAATCGTCGTGCCGGGCCAGCGAATCGAGCATGTCCTGTGAGCGCCTCAAGACGAACACCGGCTTGCCGCGCCACTCCACGGTTCGGATTTCGCCCGGCCGGATTCCCTGCAGGTCGACCTCGACCGGCGCACCCAGCGCACGAACCCTTTCGCTGGGTGCCAGCGATGCCACGAACGGCACGGCGCTGGCGAAGAGGCCCGTTGCGCCGACGACGCTTGTCGCTTTGACCCACACTCGGCGGTCATGAACAGTGGGCAGGGCTGCTGACATGGAAAGGGCTTGCACGCGAGCGGCTCAGGCAGCGGCCACGCTGCGCCGCCACGACGGCAGGAAGCGCGGCGTGCGCGCTGCATAGGTCTCGAACTCGGCGCCAAACCGCTTGCGCATTTCCGCTTCTTCCGTCACCGCAAGCCGCCCGTACATGACCAACAGCACCGGGAACATGAGCAGCGTCAGCAGCGTGGGCCACTGCAACAGAAAGCCGAGCAGGATGAGCACGAAGGCCACGTACTGCGGATGGCGAATGCGCGCGTAGGGCCCGCTCTTGGCCAAGGTGTGCCGACGCTGCGCGTGGTACAGCACGTTCCAGGCGCTGGACAGCAGGTAAAAGCCAAAGCCCAGGAACACGTAGCTCGCGATGTGCAGCGCACCGAAGTGCGGGTCACCTTTCTCACCCAGCAGCGTGGACCACAAGTGCCCGGAGTTGTGCGCCAACAGGTCGAGATTGGGGTACTTCGTTTGCAGCCAGCCCGACATCAAATAGATGCTCAGCGGGAAGCCGTACATCTCGACAAACAACGCGACGATGAAAGCGGCGAAGGCACCGAAGGTGCGCCAGTCGCGCGTAGTATTGGGCTTGAAGAAGCTGAACGCAAACATCAGGAACAGCGCCGAATTGAGGACGACCAGCGTCCACAGGCCGTAGCCCGAGGCATCGTGCGTCATGGCCGTTCTCCGGTCTTGCGCGTTGGCGTTGGGGTTGTCGTTGGCGCTGGCGTGTCGGAGTCTTGATTGCCGCCGCCGTGACCTGCGTGACCTCCGTGCATGAACAGGTGCATGAACGGGCAGGCCAGCAGCAACAGGAATGGC
>JANPNT010000200.1:0-2014 GCA_031427655.1 Burkholderiales bacterium | reverse complement strand
GATCACCTCGAACACCCACATAGGCGGGCGGCCCTTCTCCTTCAAAGATCACGAGTTTCAAGAAAAGCATGTGGTGCTGGTCGGCGTGAACGAGGGCCTGCTGCCCTTTCGCAGCGGCAGCGAGGACGCCAGCGCCGAACTGACCCCCGAGCGCATCGAAGAAGAACGCCGCCTCATGTACGTCGGCATCACCCGCGCCCGCAGCACCCTGCTGGTCAGCACCCTGCGCCGCCGCAAGAAGGGCCGCGAGACCGTGCCCGGCGTGCCCAGCCGATTCATCAAGGAAATGAAGCTCGACGAAGTCGTCGACAAGGGCGACCCGCGGGAGCGGTTGAAGAAGCTGCGTGAGACGCTGGCGTTACGGGCGGTGGTGACGGGCGGATGAGCCCCCCCAGTAAGGCGAACTCGCCTTACCATCGAGTTCCATTCACTCTTACCAAGGGCATCGACATGACCACGCTCACAGTGACCACGCTCACAGTGACCACGCGCGGACAAGTGACCCTTCGCAAGGAAACGCTGCAGCACCTCGGCATCAAGCCCGGTGACAAGATCGAGTTGGCTTTGATACCGGGGGGCAAGGGCGTCATCACAGCTGCCAAGTCTGCGGGCACGATAGACGGGTTCGTTGGTTTGTTGGCCGGCAAGACGGCCAAGGTGGCGACGCTGGACGAGATGCACGAAGCGGCTGTGCAGGCCTGGGCTGGCGCGAAGTGAGGGTCGCCGTCGACACGAACGTGCTGGTGCGCGCCGTCGTGCGCGACGACCCTGACCAGGCGCGCGCCGCAGCCCATGCAAGGCTGGGGTCAGGTCTTGCCTTTTGCCCTAACAGTCAGCAAGCGAAAACCCCTCGCTGACCGCCGCTGCAGCCATGCGCTGGTCGTAGGTTGCCAGCGTCAGTGTCAAACCTTGCTCGCGCAAGAAGGCCATCGTTGCCAGGTGCAATGTATCGAGCGTGCGCACCGGCTGGGTAAACGGCAGCAGGGCCCGGCCGAGAACGGGGCCGGACATCTCGACCAGGTTGATACGGTCTACGAGTTGGCGCGCGTCGTTGCCATGCGTGGCTGCGGCACCCCGCGCGTGAAGACGGTTGAACACCTCGAACTCGAGCAGGCGACTGGCCACCAAGGTTTGTGACCACAGGGAGTCTGGGGGCGACCTGTCTTCAGCAAACAGGCGTGCCAGCACGACCGACGTGTCCAGGTAGATCAACGCTCGGCCCGGCTGAGGTCCATCTCGTCCAGCAGTTCGGCGATTTTCGCGACGGGCTTGCGCGGTGGCAGTGGCGCGTCGCGCGAACCCTTTGCAGGGGCGAGCAGCCCTTGGCGCATCAGTTCGCCCAGGCGCCGCTCGGTGGGCGAGGCGTCGGCCCGCACGCGCGGAGACACCAGCTCAGCGACGACTTGGCCTCGGTCGGTCACGAGAACGGTCTCGCCGGCGGCGGCCGCCCGCACGTACTCGCTGAGCTTGTTCTTGAGGGCCTTGATGCCGATGCTGTGCATGCAGTGCAATGTAGCCACCGGTGGCTACATTGTCAAAGCATGGCTCTTGCATCAACTTCGAACAGGCTCAGTCACGGCTTGAGGCCAAAGGCAAGACCTGACCCCTAGCACTTCCAGCACCCTTGACACCCCAGGCCCACTTGTGGCCGCAACGCGAGTGAAGCACAATTTGGCCATGTCGAAGTCAGCCATCCTTCCTCAAGTCCGGGTCGATCAGGAACTGCGCGATCAGGCCGAGGCAGCGTTGCTGCCCGGAGAGAAACTGTCCGACCTGGTAGTGACTGCGGTGCGGCGGGTACTGGAACACAGGGCTGTCCAGCAGGCCTTCGATGAGCACAGCCGGGCGTCGCTTGAACACTTTCGGACCACGGGCGAATCCCACTCGACGGCCCACGTGCTTGCCGAACTCAGGCGTCGCACCCAGGTGCGGCGGGAAGAATTGACTCGGCAAGGCAAGACCGCTTGAGTATCCAGGTCACGTGGAGCGCCCGGGCACGCGCCGACCTGTTGCG
>JANPNT010000199.1:0-2863 GCA_031427655.1 Burkholderiales bacterium | reverse complement strand
CACGCCGCAGCTCAAGCATTACAACCCGATGGGCTCAGTGCATGGCGGCTGGTATGCCACCTTGCTGGACTCTGCTGTGGGCTGCGCTGTTCACACCATGATGCCTGTGGGCCGGGGCTACACCACCGCAGAGCTGAGTGTCAACATCGTGCGAGCCGCCTCACACAAAACTGGCCCGCTGCGCGCCATTGGCACAGTCATACATTGCGGCAAACAACTGGCCACCGCAGAAGGCCGCATCGTCGGGCCCGATGGCAAGCTGTATGCGCATGCGACCACGACTTGTCTGGTGTTTGAAGTGCCGTAGCACGGCCAATCAAGTTGCTTGACGGCTGGTCGCGGCCCTTACGGTCAATGCGGATTATTTGAATATCCGCAATGCAGCGGGAGCGGTCAGTCATGTTTGATGTTTGAGCGGCTGGAATGGGCCATTAGCTGACATTCGTCAATGGCCGGTACCTGGTAGTCAAACATCACCCAACCACCGGCCAAGTTGGTACTGTCAAATTTCTGCCTGCTCTAAAGACACCGTCGCTTAGAGATCGAGCACTCAGTAAAGCCCTTCTCGAAAGCGGTGAATTGGCGGATGGGTAGTCTGAATAGACGACCGGTCTAATATACTTTGTTGATTAACCACTAACCTAACCAAATTCAATTCATGAGCCAAACCTCCTTGACTTCCAGCGCCCTGTTCGCTCCCTCAACTCTTGGCGACGTTGAGCTGGCCAACCGTATCATCATGGCGCCCTTGACACGCAGTCGAGCCGCTGAGGGCAATATCCCGCACGCACTTAACGCGCGCTATTACGCCCAGCGAGCCAGTGCCGGCCTGATCATTTCCGAGGCCACCCAGATCACTCCGCAGGGCCAGGGTTACCCAAAGACGCCTGGTATCCACAGCCAGGAGCAGATCGACGGCTGGAAGGACGTCACGCACGCCGTGCATCAGCTTGGCGGCAAGATCTTCCTGCAGCTGTGGCATGTAGGCAGGATCTCACATCCCGTCACGCTGGTGGACGGCGGCTTGGCGGTGGCGCCATCGGCGATCAAGCCCGTCGGGGAGATTTACACGGACCAGGGCATGAAGCCGTTCGTGACCCCACGTGCTCTCGAGACCGCAGAGATCCCGGCCCTCGTAGAAGACTTTCGGCGCGCAGCCGCTAATGCCAAGACGGCTGGGTTCGACGGGGTCGAAATCCACGCCGCTAACGGTTACCTGATCGATCAGTTCCTGCGCGACGGAACCAACCAGCGAACTGACGGCTATGGGGGATCGGTTGCCAATCGCAGCCGGTTGCTGCGCGAAGTAACTGAGGCAGTACTTACCGTTTGGAATCCTGGGCGCGTCGGTGTGCGACTGTCGCCGGTTAACCCGTTCAACGACATCGCCGACAGCGCGCCGCAGGCGACGTTTGAAGCAGTGACTGAACAGCTCAACACGTACCAGCTGGCTTATCTGCACGTGGTGGAAGACCAGGCTAGCGATTTTGACTTTCAGCGCCTGCGCCAGATCTTCAATGGAGCCTATATTGCCAATGGCGGCTACGACCGTGACAGTGCAATTGCTGCGGTAGACGCAGATCGGGCGGATTTCATCGCATTCGGCAAGTTGTTTATCTCCAACCCGGATCTGCCGGAACGTCTGCGCCGCAACGGACCGTACAACGAACCCCGGCCGGACTCCTTCTACGCTGGTGGCGCCGAAGGCTACGACGACTACCCGGCGCTGACCATGGCGGGCGCGACCGCCTGACCAGAGCGCAAGCGATGTGTACCAAGCCTGCGACCGATACGCGCCTGAAGATACTGGACAGCGCCAAGGTTCTCATCGCTGGACGCGGCTTCTCTGCCGTCGGGCTGAGCGAGATATTGGGCGCCGCGGCGGTACCTAAGGGTTCGTTCTATCACTGGTTCCGATCCAAGGAGCAGTTCGGTGAGGCCTTGCTCGAGCACCACTTCGAAAGCTACCTGGTGGAGGTCGACGCCAGCCTGTTCGCAGCAGGACAGTCGGCGCCGCAGCGTTTGCTGGCGTTTTTCAGTCAGTGGCATACCAGCCAATCTGGCGACTGTCCGCAGGCCCGGTGCCTGGTTGTTAAGCTCAGCGCCGAGGTCTGCGATCTGTCTGAGGCGATGCGGGTCGTGCTCGAGCGTGGCACCGCCAGAGTGATCGACCGGCTGGGGTCATGTTTGGCGGAAGGCATTGCAACAGGTGAGCTGGCCGCCTGCCCTGAACCGGCCGAGGTGGCCCAGCAGTTGTACCAGCAGTGGCTGGGTGCGACCTTGCTATCCCGAGTACAGCGGAGTGCAGCACCGTTGGACAAAGCGCTGGCGCAGACCGTGCGCTGGCTGGAGTGCCAGGCTGTAGATTCCAGACACGAACTGAACCAGATTCAACTGCAATCAACACATTAGGGCTTGGCCGCTGTTGGTGGCTTGGCTAGTGTCGGCTTTGGGGTGATCAGTTTGCCCGCGTGGGATTCCGCTTTGTCGTCGAAACCAGTCGGTGCCTGACGACGGATGAAGGACAGCATTCAGTCTGTAGCAGACCTTCGAACGCAGATGCTCACCCGGCCGGTACTGGCGGCCTGCAAATTTTCTCCCGCCGCACGATAATCGATCCATGCGAATACTCCACACCATGCTCCGCGTGGGCAATCTCCAGCGCGCCATTGATTTTTATACCAACGTACTCGGCATGCAACTGCTGCGCCGCTCTGAAAACCCTGAATACAAATACTCGCTGGCTTTTGTTGGTTATGAGGGCAACCCGGCGCAGGCCGAGATTGAACTGACCTACAACCACGGCACTGACAGTTATGACCTGGGCACAGCCTATGGCCACATTGCGCTCGGCGTGCCTGAT
>JANPNT010000198.1:0-1592 GCA_031427655.1 Burkholderiales bacterium | reverse complement strand
CATGAGAATCTGCCGCAGCCGTGCGCGATCAGCCATGACGAACAGGGTCTGCGCTGGCCAGGCGAACACCACGTCGACATCGTTTTGGCGTGCCAAAGGTCTAACCAGTGCTTCGCATTCGCGCAGCACCTCTTCAAGCGAGAGACGTTCCATCTGCAACTGCAGATTGCCGGACTCGAGCAGCGATGCATCAAGGATCTCGTCGATCAAAGCCAGCAAACCCCAGCCAGCTTTGAGGATCTGTGCCAAGCCGTCCTTCTGGCGCGAAGTCGGCGCTGGCATCCCGGCTTCCATGAGTTCGGCGAAGCCGAGAATGGCAGTCAGAGGCGACCGCAGAGCATGGCCCATGGCCCACAAAAACGCTGAATGAGTGCGCAGGGCCATTGCAAGCGCGTCTTCGGCGGCCCTCAGCTTCAGCGCCATTTCGCGCAAAGGATCATCGACATGCGCCGAAGCCAACTCCCCGGATTCCATCAGCGCGGAGTCCAGAGTCGGCAGGTCTGCGTATCGCTGTATCGGACTTGCTGCGGCATAGCGGCCTTCTGTGGGTGAATCGGGTTTCATCGTACCGTCAAGCGACGCCGCCGACTGTCTATGCGGCGCCACGCATTGCGATTGACCCCGCGGCGCGGGTCGTCAGAGCTGTGTGTATCCAGATCACTGATGGGCCAAAGTGACGCTGACGCCTTCCAAGATGTTTTTACCTGCTCGGTCACCACGGCGTGCTGGTGCACAGAGATCCACCCGGGTTTGATCATCGACCCCTCGGCTCGAGCAAACTGACTACACGCTGCGCCTCCAAGACGCGCTCGGCTGCCGCCTGGTTGGTGACTTTGACGGTCAATCCCCAGGGGGATGGTGATATCTGGTGCAGTGCCATTCCATCTTTGACCTCCACGCGCTCGACTCGTGAACACCGCTCGAGGAACGCAGACCGGTAGACGGCCATTATCCAGGGGCGAATCCCGCACTCCGCCAAGACCTGCTTCAAGGATCGACCCACCAAATCTTTGCCGGCGCACTCGGGTGCGCGCGTTGAAGTGGGGGAAGCCTCGAACCACCTGAAGTCGCGCACGTCCCTGCCTTCCTCGAGCACTGGCGCGAGTTGCATGAAACCGGGCTGGGCGAGTTCGCTGAGTATGGCGAGTTGCCACCTGGCGCGCTGCAACGCATTCATGGATCAGGTCGTCCGCTTCAAGCGGCGTGTTGCTGGTCGAACATTACGAATTGTTCAAGGGCCGCCATGGGTGATATGAGGCTCGTTGATCAGGGCCTCCCTGCGGGCGATGAGCTTCTTGCCGGTCGCGATGTGGCGATCAGCCTGTACCAAGTGCGCGCGCTCAATGTGGATGTCGGTCACGTGCTTCGCTGGGTGAATGGGCCCAGACGGACCGCAGGAGCTGGTCCGTGAGCGAACTGCCGACCAGACTTGTCAGCAAGGCGCGCAGCGATTGAAACAGCGAATCGGCACCAGCGGTGGCCTCGGCTGCCTTTTGCAGGAGCAAGGCGGCTTTCAGCACCGAGGGATCCAGCACGGCCAGTGCGTCCTGAGGGTCCTGACAGATCCAGGGAAACTTGGCCGCCGTGTTTTT
>JANPNT010000197.1:0-9483 GCA_031427655.1 Burkholderiales bacterium | reverse complement strand
AATAAGCGACGGCGCCGCAGAGAACAAAGAAAAAGGGATTCGCGAACAGCGCATGGGAGGGGTTTTTTAGGTGAGCTCCGCAGTCACTTCCCCTCGGTACGGGCGCCGAGATAAGGGCGTTGGCCTCGGTCACCTTGATGCTCGCGCCTGTCGACTCCTCGGAATCAACTGTTTGTCCGCATGCCCCACCAGCTTCTGCGATACGCAAAGCCGAAGTGCCGTCACGTTGCCTTTTGTGCATGCACCGCCGCCACCCGAGCCGCATGCACCGCGTCGCCAATCGCGGGCCCCTTCAGGCCTCGCAGCGCAGCCGCTTCGGCCACCGCTGCCGAATCAATCTCATTCGCCCACACCCGCACCTGATTCAACCGAGCCCGCTGCTCGTAGACCACCTCGCCCAACCCCAAGCGCCCGCGCGCATCGCACTCGCAGGCCAGCAGCACTTCGTCCCATCGCTCGGGCCGTCGCAGCGCGTCGCAGCGCTCCAGCAAGCGCACCAACGCCGCCGCGCCGAAGCTGGCCGACCGGTGAATGTTGCCGTGCTCACGCGCCACCACTTCGGCCAGCGCGCGGCAATCGGTGGGCACGCGCAGGCGTTCGCTCACGGCGCGCACCAATTTCACGCTGCGCTCTTCATGGCCCAAGTGGCGCGGCATTACGTCGGCGGGCGTGGTGCCTTTGCCGAGGTCGTGGCCTAAGCACGCAAAGCGCACGGTGAGGGGCGCGTGCAAGCGGGCAGCCATGTCCAACACCATCATCAAGTGCACGCCAGTGTCAATTTCGGGGTGATAGTCAGCACGCTGCGGTACGCCCCAAAGGCGGTCGACTTCGGGCAGCAGTTTGGCCAGCGCGCCACATGAGCGCAGCACTTCAAACATGCGTGAGGGTTGCACCTCCATCAAGCCGCGCGACAGCTCTTGCCACACGCGTTCGCTGACCAGCGCATCGACCTCTCCCGCGTCCACCATGTGACGCATCAGCGCGGTGGTTTCTGTTGCCACGCTGAAGGAGTTGAAGCGCGCCGCAAAACGGGCCAAGCGCAGGATGCGCACCGGGTCTTCAGCGAAGGCAGGCGACACATGGCGCAGCAGCTTCAAGGCCAGGTCGCGTTGGCCACCGTAAGGGTCGGTGATGACGCCGCGCGCGTCTTGCGCCATGGCGTTGATGGTGAGGTCGCGGCGGCTTAGATCTTCTTCGAGCGTGACGTTCGGGTCGGCTGAAAAACTGAAGCCGTGATAGCCCGGCGCGGTTTTGCGCTCAGTGCGCGCCAGGGCCACTTCGTCTTTGGTGTCGGGGTGCAAAAACACGGGGAAGTCTTTGCCTACCGACGTGTAGCCAGCGGACAGCATGGCCTGCGGCGTTTGGCCGGTGACGACCCAGTCGCGGTCGGTCACGGGCAAGCCCAACAAGCTGTCTCGCACCGCACCGCCCACCATCCACATGTTCATGGCGTGAGTGTAGAAGTGGGCTGCCTCAAAAGCGACAAGGCCAGCGTTCGCAGCAAGGCGCTTTTCAGTGTCAACGCTTGGCGCAAGGCGTTGATTTGCACGGCTTGGTTTTTAAACGCGCGCCGTGCGGCCGCCGCGCCGTAGGGGATGAGGAAAATCACACCGGCCAATGCCACGGCGTTCAAAGCCGTGCGTTTGGCACCCAGCGCGACGGCCAAGCTACTCACGCCGACCGTCATCAGTGCCGCGTCGATCAAGGCGCACGTCAGCACGACTGCACCCACGTGCTCGCGGCGCCATCCATGTCGCAGCAAAAAGATTTTTTGCGCGCCAATGGCAATGATGAGTTGCGCGCTGATGGAAGCACCCGCCAAGACGGCAGCGCAGGCGTCGAGGTTGGGGTTGGGGTGGGGCGTTGGCATGGCGAGATTGTTCATACGCACTCCATTACATTTGAGGCCCTCCGATCCAATGCGCGGTTTGCTGCGTCTACAGACGGTGACTTCAGCACTTGCACTCATGAAAAACAAACCAAATCGCATTGCGAATACTTCCATCGGTTCGATGGTCAAAACCTTCGTTTTGCGCTTGTTCTTGCTCACTTTTTTGATTGGACCGTCGGCGGCATGTGCGCACGAGTTTTGGTTGATGCCGCAGAGTTTCAGCGTGGCCAGCCAGCAAGACTTTTTGCTTGAACTCAGAGTGGGCGCGGGTTGGCCGGGCGAGTCTTTGGGGCGCAACCCCGCCTACATCGAGCGCTTTGGTTTGATAGACGCCGCTGGTGAACGGCCGGTGGGCGGACAGGCAGGCGGCGACCCGGCCGGTGTGGTGACTGCCAAAAAGCCGGGCGCAGCGTGGGCTGTGTTTCGCTCTAAGCACTCGGCACTCACGCTGGACGCGGCGAAGTTTGAGTCTTACCTGCGGGACGAAGGTTTGGAAAGCATCATCGATGCGCGACGCCTGAGCGGCACGTCAGACGCACCTGGGCGAGAGATGTACTCCCGCTGCGCGAAGTCTTTGTTGCAGGTGGGCCAAGCTACTGCGACGCCTTCTGCCGTTTTGAAACGCAACACCGGACTGACGTTGGAGCTGATTCCACAAACCGACCCGCAGCAATTGCGCGGCGGCGGTGCGTTCACGCTGCAGTTGCTCTACTTGAACAAGCCGCTACGCGGTGCCTTGGTGAAGGCGCTGCCGCAAAGCTTGGTCAACGCCACCGCAACAGCGCAAATCACCGCCCGCACCGACGCTCAAGGTCGTGTGAGCTTGCCACTGTCGCAGGGTGGTGTGTGGCTCATCAACGCGGTGCACATGGTGAAAGCACCAGCAAACTTTGATGCCGATTGGGAGAGTGTTTGGTCTTCGTTGACCTTGCAACTTCCGCCCGCTGCAGCTAAAACGACCGGCTTGCTTTAGCGCGGCGCTGGTTCGGTTCGGTAGGGCTCGTCAAACGGAATGAAGTCTCGTTCGGCCAGGGCGTCTTTCGTCCAGGCCGTGACAGCGGCGCAGGCTTCAACCTGCGCCACATAGGCCGCGACAACCGGTGGCACAGGCAGCGCGTAGCCGACGATGCGCTTCACGACGGGTGCAAAGTAGGCGTCGGCGATGCCGTATTTGCCGAATAAAAACGGCCCACCGTGAGCGCTGAGTAGGGCCGTCCAGAGTTGAATGATTCGCGCCAAGTCAGCCCGCGCGTCGGCTTTTTCCGAGAGCACTCGCGCACCCACTTCGGGCAAGTGCGCTTCGATGTTCATGGGGAAGTTGCTGCGCAATCCGCCAAACCCTGAATGCATTTCGGCACACACGCTGCGGGCTCGGGCGCGCATCTGCACATCGGCAGGCCAGAGGTGCAAATCGGGAAATTTTTCGGCCAGGTATTCGGCAATGGCCAGCGTGTCCCACACGGTGAAGCCGTTGTCTACCAGCACCGGCACTTTGCCTGCGGTTGCAAATGCTGCCACGCCTTCTTCGGTGGCTTGGGCGAGCATGGTTTTGAATTTTGAGTCGGCTTCGAAGCTGTCAAAGCGGATCATGACTTCGTCAAACGCGATGCCCATTTGCGTCATCAGCACCCACGGGCGCATGGACCAGCTGGAGTAATTCTTGTTGCCGATGTAGAGCTGCATGTGGCTTCCTTTGCAAGGGCGTGATGATCGTCGATGGGGCTGCTGGGCATCATGAAAACAATGCGCGGAATTGATGCGACTCGCGCATCGCCTGCTCGCTTTTCAGCTCCGCTTTTCGGCTCCGCTTGTAAGCTCCGCTCGTCAGTCGCGATGCTGCTCGCGCCGCAGTGGGTCCAAGCGCGCCACGCCGCTGCGTTTGGCCAGCACCGCAGGCATCACGCTTTCCATCGCGGCGGCGTGAATTCCCAAGCTGTCCAAGCCCGCCATCGATGCATTCGCAACGTTGGGCGTTTTCATGGAGTCCAAGTTGTCGCGCGACATCAGCGGCTGGCCCGGCATCAACTCCATGACTCTGGCTTGCAAGCGCGCAGCAAATTCAGGAATGCCAAACACGGGCCGCTCGTGGCCCGCCCAGTGCCCCGCGCGGCGCACCAAATCGCCCAGGGTGTAAACGGTAGGGCCTGCGCATTCGATGGTCATCCCGATGCTGGCGGGCGTGTCCAAACACGCCACGATGGCGCGCGCCACGTCTTCCACCCACACCGGTTGGAAGCGCGCCGTCTCACCGGCCAGCGGCACGAAGGGCAGCACGCTTTGCATTTGCGCAAACAAATTTATGAACTTGTCGTGCTCACCAAAAATCACCGATGGGCGCAGCAGCGTGAGGTCGAGGTGGGCGTCTTTCAGCACGCGCTCACCGGCTGCCTTTGACCTGAGATAGCGCGACGGTTCGCTCCCGCTGTTGTCCAAGCCCACGCCCAAAGCGCTGACATGCACCAAGCGCTGCACGCCCGCCGCCTTGCAAGCCGATGCCAAGCGGCGCGGCAACTCGACGTGTGCCTTTTGAAACTCAGCTTCCGTGCCGTGTAGCACCGCCACGAGGTTGATGACGGCGTCGCAGCCCGACACCAAACGCACCAGATCAGCGTCGCTGTGAATGTTGGCCGGCAGCACTTCCAGCGTGGGCAGCGAGCGCAAATGTGCGGCGCGCTGCGGCCTGCGGCTGGGCACGGTGATGCGCCCGGCCGCGCCGCCGTTGCGCGCCACCAGTTGCTCGCACACGCTGCGCCCCACAAAGCCGGTCCCGCCCAGCACCAGCAGCTTGGACATGTGATCGGGAGGCAAACTTGGCGTGGCTGGAGTTTTGATGGCGGTGGTCACGGCAGATCCTTGTTTTCAACGGGTGCATTCGGTTCACGCGGGCCGATAAAGCGACCCAAGCGCGACTTCAAATTCGGTGCTTCGCCGTTCAGCATGGCGGCGTAATAAGTGGCGTTGGACAGCACTTTTTTGACGTAGTCGCGGGTTTCGTGGAAGGGGATGTTCTCGGCCCACGCCGCGGTTTCCAGTACCGGTCCTTCGCGCCATTTGCGCGGGCGGCTCGGGCCTGCGTTGTAGGCTGCGGCGGCCATGGCCTGCGAGCCGCCAAAGTCGTCGAGTGCCAGCTTCAAGTAGCTGGTGCCGAGCTTGATGTTGGTGTTGCGGTCGGCGATCAAATCTGCCGTGTAGTCCAGGCCGATCCGCTTGGCCGTCCAACGTGCGGTGGCCGGCATGATTTGCATCAGGCCCGACGCGCCGACGCTGGAGCGCGCGTCCATGATGAAGCGCGATTCCTGGCGGATCAGGCCGTACACATAGGCAGGGTCGAGCCCGATTTCGCGCGCGCGGGCGATCACTTCTTTGCGAAACGGCGTGGGGAAACGCTGCTCCATGTCGACCTCGACTTTGGTGCGGTCGCTGGTGTTGATGCAGCGGTCCCAGACCTCGCGATCACAGGCCATTTGGGCCGACGCCAACAGCTCGCGGTCATTCATGCCGCGCAGTGAAAAATTCCATTCACGCACGCCTTCGCTGCGCAAGCCCATGGAGATGAGTTGCAGCGCGCGCGACAGGCCGGGGTGGCGCACGGCGTTGGCGCGCTCCTCGGCCGTAAATGGCGCAGGCTTCGGCGGCAGCGCCACGCGCTGACCCAAATGGTCGGCGGCGAGTTTCGCGTAAAAGTTGAATTGACTGGTCATGCCTCCCATCAGGTTGCGCGATTGCTCTAGCAAATTGGCGGCCTCCGGTGTGTCTGGCTTCGCACTGGCCATGGCTTGCAGGCCGCGCGCTTTCCAATACGTCCAGGCCGGGTCGGCTTGCTCGGCAGTGCTCATGGCGTTGGCGGCTTGCACCACTTGCAGCCAGCGCCCGGCACCGTTGTTGGCGCGCAAAGCCGCGCGCAGCTTCCAGGCCTGGGTGTCGTCTGACCACTCCGCAGCGCTTGAATTCGCGTTGTTCAATTTCGCCGCCAGCACATCGGCGCGTTGGTAAAAGTCAGCCGCGTCAGGCGACAACTTTTGCGCTGCTTGCTTGCCGACATTGGCCCAGGCCCAGGCGGCCAAGTCGGTGGGCAGGGCGCGCTCCCAACGCTCGTTGAGTGCAGCCGCAGCGCCTTCGGGGTCGCTGGCGGCCATGCGGATCAAGGCCAAGGTTGTTAGCTCGGCTTGCGTGCGGTTAACTGCGGAGGCTTTGCGCAACAAATAGCGCGACGGACTTTCGTACAGCTCCTGCAAGCCGCTGGCCGAGGGCACGTCAATCAGCGTGACGGCTTGGCGGGCTGAACGCAAGCGGTTGGCTTCCATCGCCAAGCGCGCTTTGCGCCAAGCGTCAGCCGCGTTCAACACTTTGGCGTCGGTCAAGGCGGCGGCCATCAGAGCACAGCCGTCGTCCGCTTCTTTTTGCGCAAACCACAAGCTGCGCGCGGCGTCGCGCACGTCTTTGCCCGCGGCTTGGTCGAGCATGAGCGCATAGCAACTCACCTCGCGGTCGTCGTTCATGCGAAAGCTCGGGTAGTCGGCGGCGAAGTTGCGCCAATCACGGCGCTTGCCCAGCTCGAGCAGCCAGTCGTTGCGCAAGCGGTCTTCCACATAGGTTTGTGGCCAGCGCGCGTAAAAGGCGTCGATCTCGCTTTGCTGCGCCTCCGGCAGCCGATTGCTCAGCTCGAAATAGTCGGCCCACATGGCCAAGGGGTGTTGCGACGCCTGGGCCGAGGCACGTGCAGCCGCCAGGGCGTTGCGGTCTTTTTTGCGCAGCGCTTCGCGGGCTTCGACGATGGCGTTGCTGCCGTTGGTTTGACTGTTCTGCGCCGTTGCCGGGTTGTGCGCTGCCAGTAGCGCCAATGCGAGGCAGAGCAGCAGGCCTTGGGGCGAGAAATATACTGATTTCATCGGTGTGAATGTCATGCTGTTTTCAAGAAAGCGGCCAAGGCCATGGAATTACCGACGCAAACCATCCTGACTTCATTTGTGACACCTCTGTTGTGATGTCCAGGGCCGCACTTCGTTCAAATTTATTGGCCCGCCGTGAAGCGTTTGTGACCTCGTTTGTGTCATCGGCTGCCGCTGCAGCCGCGGACTCGAGCATGGCCGTTGAACTGCGTCGTTTGCTGATCGAGCTGGAACCCCAAACGTTGGGCTTGTATTGGCCTTTGCCCTGCGAATTTAACGCACCTGCTGCGCTGAGCGAGCAGATGGCGTTGTCCGGTGTCGTCTGCGCGTTGACTTACGCAAAGCGAAAGCCCGTTGAGATGCACTATCGCCGCTGGAATGGAGCCGCACCCACCTCGCGCGATGAATGCAACATGGCCACCGCCGACGGTGCGGTGCTGGTGCCCGATGTGGTGTTGGTGCCCTGCGTCGGTTTTACAAAATCAGGCCACAGATTGGGCTACGGCGGCGGCTACTTTGACCGTTGGCTGGCAGCCAATCCTCACGTCACGTCGATCGGCTTGGCCTGGGCCGTCACTGAAATCAATGAAGCCGAATTTGATGCGCAGCCGCACGATCAAGCGCTGAGTTTGGTGCTGACGGAAAACGGCGTCGTGTGACCTGTGCACTGAGCTGCGCTCAAAGCAGCCGCGTCGAGATGAAATCGGCCAGCGCTTCACCGCAAACTTTGTAGACCGGCTCACCTGCGTGAAAGCCGTCGGCGGCCATGCCCGCGGCCGACAAGGTCAGGGGAATGGGCACGTGCCACACATCGTTGCGTGTGGCGGCCCACTGCGCCAAGGCACGGTCGTGGCGCTGCGCGTCGGCATGAACCACCCATCGCAACGGCGGACGCAACGCCGGAAATTCACCCATCGGCGGCAGCGGAGAAAACACCACGTGACGCACGCCGCAATGGGCGATCAGCCAATTGGCCAGCGCTTCGCGGTGCGCCACGGCATGGCGGGTGGGCAACTGCTCAATCACGTCGTTCACGCCCAACAGCACCACCGCCACATCGGCCTGCGCGGGTGCGGCTTGTTGAACCAGCGGCAAGATGTGGGCACTGCTGATGCCGCTGCGTGCCAGCAAATTCCAACGCACGCATCTCACTGAATGTTGCGCCAGCGTGCGGGTGAGATGTCCACTGAGCGCCTGTTCTTGCGTCGCCACACCCACGCCCGCGGCCGATGAGTCACCGACGATCAGCAAACGCAGCAACGCGCCTTCGCCCACTTCGCCGCTGCGCTCGCCTTCAGGCTCTGGCAGCAGCGGCGTTCGACTGTGCATCAGCAGCGCCTGCGTGACCCAGAACGGCGACGACAGCAGTTTGAAGGTCAGCGACATGGCAACGATCGATCGGCTAACTGAATTGCAAGAAGTCGGGCTTGCGTTTTTGGAAGAAAGCCTGGAAGGCTTCCATGGCTTCGGGGCTGCGCAGGCGGCTGGAAAAAATGGCACCT
This sequence comes from Burkholderiales bacterium, assembly GCA_031427655.1. Taxonomy (GTDB): domain Bacteria; phylum Pseudomonadota; class Gammaproteobacteria; order Burkholderiales; family Burkholderiaceae_C; genus JANYJJ01. The sequence goes on along the minus strand of JANPNT010000197.1, from coordinate 1,201 downwards.
TCCACGGCGATGGTGTCGATGGTCTCGGCGGCTGACGCTCGCTTCATCAGACGTTTGGTGTCGCGCACGGCACCCGGCGGCAAGGCGTTGAAGCGCTCGGCCACGCGGCGTGCATGGCTGACCACCTCACCGGCGGGCAGCACTGCGTTGGCAATGTGCATGTCCACCGCGTCTTGCGGCGTGAAGGGCTCGCCCAGCAGCAACTTTTCAGCGGCCCTCACATGGCCCATCAAGCGCGGCACGATCAGGCTGGCGGCAAATTCGGGCACCAAGCCCAAGCTCACAAACGGCATGGCCAAACGCGCTTCGTCCGACACGTAAACCAAGTCGCAGTGCAACAGCAAAGTGGTGCCAATGCCAATGGCCGCGCCGGTGACGGCCGCGATCACCGGCTTCTCGCAAGTGGCCAGCGCCTGCATGAACTGGAACACCGGCGAGTTCGCGGAGTTGCTGCCACTCTCAGGCGGGCGGGCAATGAAGTCTTCAATGTCGTTGCCCGAGGTGAAGATGCCCGGCTGCCCGGTGATGAGCACCGATCGCACCGCCGGGTCGGCCTGAGCGACGCGCAACGCATCCGACATGGCTTGGTACATGGCCACGGTCAACGCGTTCTTCTTCTCAGGCCGCGCAATTTCGATGGTGGCCACGCCGTTGAGGGTGGCGGTTTTGATGCTCATTGGTGATCCTGATCTTCGGAAACTGAATTTGAACGAGCGAAGCGAAACGCTTCTTCAAGCAACAATCGTGGACGGGTTCCCCGGCCGACTGGTTGGCACCCCAAGGGCCACGCAAAGGCCCTTCCAGGCCCTTTGGGGCAGAAGCGCAGTGACGTGGGGGCCAACATTTCTAGACTCTTTCAAAAATGCCCGCTGCGCCTTGGCCCGTGCCAACGCACATGCTCACCATGCCGTACTTCAAGTTGTGACGACGCAGTGCATGGATCACTGTGGCCGCGCGGATGGCACCGGTGGCACCCAACGGGTGACCCAGCGCAATCGCGCCGCCCATCGGGTTGACCTTGCTGCCGTCCAAGTTCAGCGTGTTCAACACCGCCAAAGCTTGCGCTGCAAAGGCTTCGTTCAGCTCAATCCAGTCCATGTCGCTTTGCTTCAAACCGGCATAGCCCAAGGCCGCAGGAATGGCATCAATCGGGCCTATGCCCATGATCTCGGGCGGCACGCCGCGGCTGGCAAAACTGACG
>JANPNT010000196.1:0-2332 GCA_031427655.1 Burkholderiales bacterium | reverse complement strand
GGCCAGGGCTCGGCACACGTCTTCGGTGGAACGGTCTTGCAGCACGCGCAACTCGATGACGCTGCGCATGCTGTCGGGAAGGGCGTTGATGCGGTGGAGGACGAGCGCCAAGCGCTGGCGCTGCTCGGCCACCTCGTCAAGCTGCGGATGGGTGCAGCGCAGCGCGACGGACTCAGACATCCCGCCGCCTTCGCCGCCTTCGTCGCTGCCTGGGTCCAGGCTGTCGTAACCGGCGCGCTGGCGCACCAAGCCGACAATCTTGAATTTCAAGATAGCGGTGAGCCACGACTTCAACGCGCAGCGGCCACCGAATTTGGCGCGTCCGCTGATGACGGCTTTCAACACGTTGTGCACCACGTCTTCGGCCAGCATCGTGTCGTGCAATTTGCGCTGCGCAAAGCGGATAAGGGCGGCGCGGGGCGAGACCATCACAAGCCACGAAACCGCCACCGGCTCTGCGTCTTCTGCGTCTTCTGCGTCTTCTGCGACGTCCAGCGCATTCAGCGCGGTCACGGCCGTGGCCGACGGCGTGGCGGCGCTGGCGAGCCAAACCATGCAGCCGTGTGAGGTGGTCATCCTCGACCGCAGGTGGACTTGAACCGCAACTTCCCCACCCCGGGTTGGCAACACGAGGCGGTTGAACATTGGGTGCGTCTCACCCGCAAAGACCCGCGCCGCTGGCCCGGCAACTCATCCCAATCGGAGCCCAATCGGAGCCCGAAACCCGCTTTGTGGTGCAGGCCATGAGCCAGTGAAAGCCCGACCTGATCGTGAGCGTTCACGCGCCGTACGCAGTGCTCGACTTCGACGGCCCGGTGGAGGCACCTCGTCGTTTGGGCAAGTTGTTTCTCGACCGCGTGGGCATCTTCGCTGGCTCACTCGGCAGCTACGGCGGCATGCACCGCAACGTGCCGGTGGCGTCCTAGGAACTGCCACACGCCAACCGCTTGCCGCCCGACATCGAAGTCAAGCAAATGTGGGCCGACCTGTTGAAGTGGACCGATCAGCGGCTGGTGGTGGCGCGGGCAGAGCCGCCCAAACCACCTGCGCCTGCCGTGACGGTGACCGCGCCCACGCCCCTGGCAAGGGCCACCGAGCAACCCGAGCCCGCGCTGGTCCCAACGCCCGCTGTGGGGGCAGACGCCGTGAACCCCGCAGCCGTGCCCCAATAACCAGAAGCGCCGTTGGGGCAGCGGCCACGTCGAGGCCATTGAATCGACACCGAGTCGGGTGCATCATTCGCAGCTCAAATCCTGAAGCGGAGACCCGATATGCCCCAACTGCTTGTGAACGGCGTGGTGCGACAGCACGACGCGGAACCCGACACGCCCTTGTTGTGGGTGCTGCGCGAACAGCTCGCGCTCACGGGCACCAAATACGGCTGCGGCGTGGCCCAGTGCGGTGCGTGCACGGTGCATTTGGACGGCGTGCCGGTGCGCAGTTGCGTGCTGCCAGTGTCAGCAGTGCAATCGACGCAAAAAATTACCACCATCGAAGCGCTGTCTCCCGACGGCAGTCACCCGCTGCAAAAAGCCTGGGTGCAACTCGATGTGCCGCAGTGCGGCTTTTGCCAAAGCGGCATGTTGATGGCGGCGGCGGCCTTGTTGAAAGACAAGCCCAAGCCGACCGACGCCGACATCGACGCCGCCATCACCAACATTTGCCGCTGCGGCACCTTCAATCGCGTGCGCGCGGCCATCAAGCAAGCCGCAGGCATGGCACCCAAAACCGCCAGCGCGGGTACCACCCCACATGCGGTGATTCATTTGCACAGGAGCAGCACATGAAACGCATCACTGCAAACATCGGGCAAGCAACTCAACTCTCTCGCCGCGAGTTTTTGGGGGCCAGCGTGGGTGTCAGCGTAGCGGCAGGCTCGCTGGTCATGGGCTTCCCGCTGATGGCTTCAGCCCAATCGGGTCAAGCCCCTGAGATCAACGCCTGGGTGGTGGTGCAGCCGGATGAAAAAGTCATCATTCGAATTGCGCGGTCGGAAATGGGCCAGGGCACCCTCACCGGCTTGGCGCAGTTGGTGGTGGAAGAACTCGACTGCGACTGGACCCGCGTCACCACCGAATACCCCACGCCCGGCGACAACCTCAAGCGCAACCGCGTGTGGGGCAACTTCTCCACCGGCGGCAGCCGCGGTATCCGCGATTCACAGGAATACGTGCGCAAAGGCGGCGCGGCTGCGCGCATGGTGCTGGTGCAGGCAGCGGCCAATGAATGGCAAGTGCCGGCCGCTGAGTGCAAGGCCGACAAAGGCGTCATCAGCCACAGCGCCTCGGGCAAACGCACCACCTACGGCAAGGTGGCGGCGGCGGCTGCGCAG
>JANPNT010000195.1:0-6672 GCA_031427655.1 Burkholderiales bacterium | reverse complement strand
GGCGAATGGGTGGCGTTGGACTGCGAGACCACCGGATTGGACGTGCAACGCGACCAGATCATCTCGATTGGAGCGGTGCGCATCGTCGGCAACCTCCTGTTGACGAGTCAGCGGCTGGAGCTGCTGGTGCGTCCCGAACGTGCGCTGAACGCTGACAGCGTGCGGGTGCACCGACTGCGCGAGAGCGATGTTGCACTGGGCATAGACCCAGCACAGGCGATGCGTCGGCTGCTCGAGTTCGTCGGTAGCCGCCCGCTTGTCGGCTATTTCCTCGAGTTCGACGTGGCCATGCTCAATCGCGAAATTTGGCCGCTGTTAGGCGTGCGCCTGCCGCAGCCAAAGATCGAAGTCTCCGCGATGTATTACGACTTCAAGAACCGCCAGTTGCCGGCGCACCAGCGCGGCGGCACCATCGACCTGCGCTTCGCGACCATGATGAACACGCTCGATCTGCCGCTGCGCGAGGCACACGATGCGCTGAACGACGCGGTGATGGCTGGATTGGCGTTCATCAAGCTGCGCCGCCTGCTGGCGGAGCGCTGATGGCGGTTTCGCCGTCGCCTTGCACGAGGTCCAGCATGTCTAGATCGTGACCATGAAGCCGATCATCATGCCGGGCATGTCCAGCTGGAGATCGGCCTGCTGATTGACCGCTGTGGCCAGCCATGCGTCAGGGAGATCGTTGCCGGTCAATTGTTTGTCCAGACAAAGCTCTCGCAGCCCGGGCCACTCCGTCCCCAGGGACCCCAAATGAACACCGGGCACGGCAAGGATTGCATCGACGAAGGTCACTGCGTCGGCAATCGGGGTGGGTTGCATGAAAATTTTCGGACTCGTCACCAAGCGCAACAGGCTGGCGATCACCACGGGCATCAACGTGAATGCGGCGCCATTCTCGGCGGCTGCAAGAGCTTGTTCCAGCCACGTGCGCGCCACCGCGTGATGCGTATGGTCGCTGCGCGACGCTGCCACAAGTACGTTGACGTCAGGCGTCATCGCCCAACGCTTCGAGCAGCGCCTTGTTGCTAAGCGGTTCCACCCCAAAGACAAGACCGCCGCGCCTGGCGTTGCCGGGCAACTCCACGGTAAACCCAACCTACGTCAATCAACGTATTCGCACCCACCGGCCGCCCGCGCAACATGCATTTGTCATTCACCTGAACAAAAAGGCCCCACCATGCACCACGGCGATATTTCCAGCAGCAAGGACACCGTCGGCGTGGCGGTGGTGAATTACAAGATGCCGCGCTTGCACAGCAAGGCCGAGGTGATGGCCAACGCCAAAAACATCGCGTCAATGGTGGTCGGCATGAAGCAAGGTTTGCCGGGCATGGACTTGGTGGTGTTCCCGGAATACAGCACCCACGGGATCATGTACGACTCGAAAGAGATGTACGAAAACGCAGCTTCGGTACCGGGCGAGGAGACCGAAATTTTTGCGGCGGCGTGTCGGCAGGCCAAGGTGTGGGGCGTGTTCTCGCTGACCGGTGAGCGGCATGAAGAACACCCGCACAAGGCGCCCTACAACACGCTGATCTTGATGAACGACCAGGGCGAGATCGTTCAAAAGTACCGCAAGATCATGCCGTGGGTTCCCATTGAAGGTTGGTACCCGGGCAACTGCACTTATGTGAGCGACGGGCCCAAGGGCATGAAGGTCAGCCTGATCATTTGCGACGACGGCAACTACCCTGAAATTTGGCGCGACTGTGCGATGAAAGGGGCCGAGCTCATCATCCGCTGCCAGGGTTACATGTACCCGGCCAAAGAGCAGCAAATCATGATCTCCAAGGCCATGGCCTTCGCCAACAACTGCTACGTGGCGGTGGCCAACGCGGCGGGTTTTGACGGCGTGTATTCCTACTTCGGCCACTCGGCGCTGATTGGCTTTGACGGCCGCACCTTGGGCGAATGCGGCGAAGAGGAAATGGGCGTGCAGTACGCCGCGTTAAGCAAAAGCCTGATCCGCGATTTCCGCAAAAACGGCCAGAGCGAAAACCATCTGTTCAAGCTGGTTCACCGCGGCTACACCGGCCTCATCAATTCACGCGAAGGCGACAAAGGCCTGGCCGCCTGCCCCTACGACTTTTACGCCAAATGGGTGAACGACCCTGAAGGCACGCGGGCCATGGTGGAGTCGTTCACGCGCTCGACCGTGGGCACCGAGGAATGCCCGATTGAAGGCATTCCCAACGAGGCCAATTCGGGCCACCAATGAACGCTGCTTTGGACAGCCTGCGCATGGCGTCCAACACGCGGCCGCCGGAGCTGGAGCCTCTGCTTGAGCCCTTTTATCAAGCCTCTGGCGACGAATGCGCTCTGTTCACCGCAGCGTATGCGCAGCGCCTGCCCGTGCTGTTGAAAGGCCCCACCGGTTGCGGCAAAACGCGCTTTGTGGAATACATGGCCTGGCGGCTCAAACGCCCGCTGATCACCGTGGTGTGCAATGACGACATGAGCGCCAGCGACCTCACCGGCCGCTGGCTGCTGGATGCGCAGGGCATGCGTTGGCAAGACGGCCCGCTGACCACGGCGGCGCGCACGGGGGCCATTTGCTACCTCGATGAATTGATTGAAGCGCGGCCCGACACCACTGTGGTGATTCACCCGCTGACCGACACGCGCCGCATGCTGCCGCTCGACTCGCATTCAGAGGTGGTGCACGCCCACCCCGACTTTGCGTTGGTGGTGTCATACAACCCGCAAGCGGGCGCCAAGGAAATGAAGCCGTCAACGCGCCAGCGTTTTTGTGCGCTGCAATTCGATTACCCGAACTCGGAGTTAGAAAGCGCCATCGTGGCGCGTGAGGCGGGCGTTGATCTGGAGACGGCCTGCGACTTGGTGGCGCTGGGCTTGCGCACCCGGCGCTTGCAAGGTCACGGCTTGGACGAAGGCGCTTCCACCCGCATGCTGATTCACGCCGCCGCCCTGATGCGCGAAGGCGTGAGTGCGGTGGCCGCTTGCCACATGGCGGTGGTCACGCCGCTCACAGATGACGTTGAGATTTCTGCCGCGCTCAGCGCTGCGGTGCATGCTTCTTTTTAACGCCTCTGCGCAACGCGGTTTGATGCCGTTACCGCAACGCGGTTTTGTGCAGTCACCGCAAGGCGGTTTGATGCCGTTACCGCAACGTGGTTTGAGCGCCTACTTGCGCGCGCTGTGGAATGTGGATGTGCCGTTGTGGCCGACGCCGCCTTCTACGGCTGACCGCGCGTATGAAACCAGCGTGCCCTTCATCTCGCCCGACGGCCTGCACTTGCCCGCATCGCACGCGTTTGACAGCGACTGGTACCGCGCTGCTGCAGCCCATGCAGCAGCGCACCGCGTGTATTCGCGGCATGTGTTTGACGGCACCGGCTTGGCACCCGTCACACGGGCATTGGTGGGTGTGTTGGAAGACGCCCGCGTCGAGTGGCTGGCGTGCCGAGAACTGCCCGGGCTGCGCCGACTGTGGTTGGCGCATCACAACGCTGATGACGCAAAAGATGACAGGGCCGCTGTCGGCTTTGAAGCCCTGAGCTTGCGCTTGGCGCGCAGCCTGCTCGACCCGCACTGCGCCGACGAACACCCGTGGGTACGCAAGGGCCGCGCTTTGTTTTTTGTGGACGCAGATGCGCCAGCTCAGTCGCAGGCTTTGGCCACGACGCAACCCGCCGCCTTGCGCCGCGCGGCTTCCTTGTTGGGCAACGACATCGGCCAAATGCGTTTGTCATTCAACGCCAAGTTGTACCGGCCCGGCCCAAGCTACCGTGACGACAACCGCGTGCTGTGGCAAGCGCATGCGGGGCAAAGCGATGCGGCGTCAAGCGGCAAAACCAGTGAACAAAACACGGGTCAAGGCGCGCCAGCAGCAGCGCCAGCGCAGCAGGTCACTCGCTACTGCGAATGGGATCACCTGATTTCGCGCTACCGGCCAGACTGGTGCAGCGTGATCGAGGTTGCGCCGCTGGGGCCAACGCCGTCAAGGCACACACCGTCACCCACCCACGCTCGGGTTCAACCGCTGCAGCGCGCACTGCAAGCCAATGCCCAAGCACGCACACCGCCGCACGCCCGCGGGCGCCAAGGCAGCCGCATCAACCTGAACGCCTTGGTGGCTTGGGCCGTTGATGCGCGTTGCTCGCGCAGCGGCGACGAGCGCATCTACCGCGCTCGCAGCGTGGGCAGGCCGCGCACCTCTTGGTCGGTGTTGATTGACGCGTCGGCGTCGAGTGAATCGGGCCACTCTGAAGGCCATCTCAGCGGCTTGGCATTGAGCTCGTCAGCAGCTGCGCTTGCACTGGAAGCTTTGAGCGGCGGCGGCGCGGGTCGCGACGAAATCGCGGTGCACAGCTTTTGCTCGAACGGCCGCCATGCCGTCCTCATGCAGCGCCTCAAGAGTTTTGACGAGCCGCTCAATGTCGCGGCGCTGACCACGCTGAGCGGCGGCTTGTCCACACGCTTGGGCGCCGCCTTGCGCCACGCGACGGCCAGCGTTGCGAAGCGCCGCAGCGAACGGCGCATCGTGCTGTTGCTGTCGGACGGCGAGCCTCACGACATTGACGTTCACGACCCGCGCTACTTGCTGGAAGACGCAAGGCGCGCCGTGAGAGAAGCGCGCCGGTGCGGCGTGCGCATCGTCTGCATTCAAGTGACGGGCCAACCGCCGCGCGGCGCAGACGCTGTGTTTGACCGTGTCGATCGCGTCGCCTTGAATCGCATCGAGGCACTGCCCCGCGCGATTCGACAGTTGCGGCTTTAAGCCGCGTTCTGCCGAGCGATCTGCCAAACGATCAGCCAAGCGATCAGCCAAGCGATCAGCCCATGCCAACATCTTGGCTTTGGGAGTTCCGCGATGGCATGGTTTGACGGCTTCACCGCAGCGCATCACAAGGTCAACGGCGTTGACATTTTTGCGCGCACAGGGGGCAGGGTGGGCGGCCCGCCGCTGTTGCTGTTGCATGGTTTTCCGCAGACGCATGCCTTGTGGAACCGCGTAGCTCAACAACTGAGCCCGCACTTCTTCTTGGTGATGCCTGATCTGCGCGGTTATGGCGACTCGGCCAAGCCCGCAGGGGACGCAGACCACGGCAATTACAGCAAGCGCACCATGGCGCAGGACATGGCGGCGCTGATGGCGACACTGGGCCACGCGAGCTACGGCGTCGTCGGTCACGACCGTGGCGGCAGGGTGGCCCACCGCATGGCGCTTGACCACGCGCAGGCAGTCAACAAGCTGTGCGTGATCGACATCGCGCCCACCCTGGACATGTACAACGCCACCGACATGCGCTTTGCCAGCGCCTACTACCACTGGTTCCATTTGATTCAACCCGCGCCGTTGCCCGAACGCATGATCGGGGCCGACGCGGCGTTCTACTTGAACTGGACGCTGGGCGGTTGGGGCTCGTCGTTGACAACACAAGGGGCGCACTACATCGAGCCCGAAGCCCTGCGCGACTACCACCGCTGCTTCTGCGCACCCCCGGCCATTCACGCGGCCTGCGAAGACTACCGAGCCTCGGCTGGCATCGACCTGGAGCACGACCGCACCTCGCGCGCCGCCGGTCAAAAAGTGACTTGCGAGATGTTGTTGCTGTGGGGCGAGCGCGGCGTGGTGAACCGCCTGTTCGACCCGATGGCGCTGTGGCGCGCGCAGTGCAGCGGCGCGGTGTCGGGCCAGCTGATGCCGGCTGGGCATTTCATTCCTGAAGAACAGCCGGAAGCCACGGCACGGGCGCTGCGAGAGTTCTTTTCTTAACGCAGCGTCTGCGCCACTCCCTCGCGATAGGACGTGGCTTGCCAACCCAAAGCCGCATCGGCCTTGCAGCTGTCGAATCGGTACGGATGTTCAAGTTGGTAGAGCATCTCGTTGTTTTCGCGGATCGTGGGCGCAAACCAGCCCATGGCTTTGAACAACCAGCGCGGGGCCACTTGCAAGCGCACCGGCTGCTTGGCGATGGTGCAGGCGAGCCGCGAGAGTGATTCGCCAGTCACTATTTCGTTCTCCAACTCCCGTGCCGTGGGCACGTGCCAGGTTCGGCCAAAGGCGCCGAGCAGCCGCACATCCAAATTGAATTGGTGGCCAGCAATGCGGTGAGCGACCTGCTGCGTCGCGAGGCCGACATCGCCATTCGCATGGTGCGCCCCACGCAGTCGTCACTGGTGGCGCGGCGCATCGGCCAAGTTGGGGTGGTGGCGTGCGCGCATCGCGACTATTTGGCGCGCAGCGGCTTGCTCCAGGAGCCTTCTGACCTGCTGCAACACGAGCTGGTGGTCAATGACCGCGAGCAGGTCATCTGCCGTGGTTTTGCGGCGATGGGTTACCCGGTAGGCGCGGAACAATTCGCCTTGCGCACCGACGACCTGATGGCCTACTGGGCAGCGGTGCGCGCGGGGCTGGGCATTGGTTTTGTGGCGGCTTGTCTGCTGCGCGACGACGCTGATGTGGTGGCCGTGTTGCCGGACCTGCCGCTGCCCGCCTTGCCGGTGTGGCTGGTGGTGCACCGCGAGATACGCAGCAGCCGCCGCATTCGCGCGGTGGTCGATTTTTTGGCTCGAGAACTGCCGCCCCTCCTCTAAAAGGCTGAGCGCTTGAACGGCGCAGTTTGTCGGCAGTGGCCCAAAGCGTTTTTTTTGATGTCTTCAAGCATTGAGGTTGCGCGATATCAAAACGGAATGTCGTCGTCCATG